>DATLFP010000251.1:0-8007 GCA_035540955.1 Acidimicrobiales bacterium | reverse complement strand
CCGGGCCAGGTCGCGGGCCTTGTCGAGCGGGGTGATGCCGAGCAGCCGGAGCACCAGCTCGCGCCGCTTGTCGGCGGTGACGTCGCTGAAGGCCGACACCTGCTTCTGCTCGGCGAACACCGATGCCCGGAACGACTGGTCGTCCATGCCGAGCACCGACTCCATGTAGCGGCGCACGTCGGTGACGCCCTCGGCCACCTGGGAGCCGTTCCAGTGCACCTCGGCCTTCTGCGTGCTGTTCTGGCCGGTGAGCATCCGGCGCACGAGGTAGAGGTGGCCTTCGTGCTCGAAGGTGACCTCGGTGACGCAGTCGGTGTTGACCCCGGAGGTGCGGATCTCGTCCTTCGGGGTGCGGGCCTTGCCCCAGAGCGACCACCGGACGGACTCGACGAGGGCCGACTTGCCGGCGCCGTTCACGCCGTAGATGCCGACGAGCCCGCCGGGGATGGGCAGGTCGAGCTCGTCGGCGAACACCCGGTAGTTGCGGAGGTAGAGGCGGGTGATCTTCACGTCTCCTCCACCGCCTGGGCGAGGTACTCGTGGCCCAGCGTCACGACCTTCTGGCGGTCGTAGCCGATCAGGTCCTGGCCCTCGAGGTAGCGGTCCCACCGGGCGCCCATCGAGTCCATGTCGGGCAGCTCGACCGGGGTGGCCGACTCGGCGAAGGACGGCTCGAGCTTCAGGTGGAGGGCGGCGCCGGCGACCGCCCGCACCTCGGCGAGGTCGAGGAGCCGGTAGGCGGCGGGGTCGACGCCGTCGATGTAGAGGCGGGCCACGTCGCCCTCCTCGACCTTCGCGGCGCGGTCGAGGACCCGCTCGCGCACCTCGGCGGGGGAGAGCCCCAGCGCCTCGATCGTGTCCAAGGTGACGAGCCGGCGCTGACCGGGTACGGCGGCGTGCTGCAGCGCGCCGGTGTCGGTGTCGAGCACGACGAAGCCCTTCGGACGGTCCGGGTCGTCGGCGAAGGTGAAGGTGTCGGGGGCGCCCGCGTACCAGACGCCGTCGTCGACCTTCTGGTGCACGTGGTAGTGGCCGAGGAGCACGAAGTCGCTCTTGAGGGCGGAGACGTCGACCTCGATCTCGTTGATGTCGTCGTACTTCGGGCGCAGCTGGGTGAGGCGAGGATGGGTGATCAGGAGGTTCGATCGGTCGGCGTTGCGGTTGGCGTCGGCCTCGGCCAGCGCTTCCAGGGCCGCGGGGACGGTCAGCATCTGCGGCACGCAGTGCACGCGCAGGCCGGGCAGGTCGATGGCCTCGTACTGGAGCCGCGCCGCGAAGTGCAGCTCTGGGAAGGTGTCGGCGAGCACGCTGTACGGGCTGCCGGTGCCGGGCAGCCGGGGGGTGTCGTGGTTGCCGCTGATGGCGACGAGCTGCACGCCGTGCTCGCGGATCTTGCGCAGCTCGCGCGACGCCACCCGGAACGAGCGGTAGGTGGGCCGGGGGTGGTCGAAGACGTCACCCAGCCAGACGATGGCGTCGGGCCCGGTGGCGAGCATGGCGTCGATGGCGCGGGTGAAGGACTGCTCGAAGTCGAGCTCGCGGACGTTGACGCCGGTGTCGGCGTCGGTCATCGGCAGGTACGTCCGGCCCAGGTGGGCGTCGCCGATCGCCGCGATCCTCATCGTCGTGCCTCCCCGGCGGTCATCAATCGACCAGCGCGCCGATGTTGGGGGGTGCGACCGCGCGCGGCGGGGGCGGCGGCAGCGCGGACCGCACGACGTCGTCCCACAGGTCGACCTTGGCGGGCACCGCGAACGGCGCCTCGAGGTTGACGATCAGGCACTCGCCGGGCATGAGCGTCTGGATCTCCGAGGCCGACGCCGACAGGTCCTGCTTGGCCGAGGATCGCAGGATGTTGCGATCGCGCTCGTCGGCGAGGCCGAGCACGAAGTAGGTGTTGAACTGGCTGAGGAGCTCGGCGTCGAGCAGCTTCGGCTGCTGGGTGATGGCGGTGATGCCGACCTTGAACTTGCGGCCCTCGCGGGCGATGCGGGGGAAGACGTTCGACTCGCGGTCGCTCCCCGACGACAGGACCCGCTGGGCCTCCTCGAGCACGACCGCCACGACCGGCAGCCGCTCGTGGACCTCGGGGTCCTCCAGGTAGGCGGTCGACCAACGGTCCATCACGGTGCGGGCCAGCCACGAGGCGACGAGCACCTCCTCGGTCGAACCGAGCCCGGAGGCGTCGACCAGCACCACCCGGCCGACCTCGAGCTCGCCCACGATCGACTGGCCGACCGACACGTGGGCGTCGGCCGAGATGCACTGCAGGTCGACGATGCGGCGGGCCCGCCGATGGATCACCTGCAGGGTGTTCAGGGCGACCCGGGCGCCCAGCTCGACGTCGCGGAAGCCGGGCAGGTCGTCGAGCTGACTGAAGGGCAGGAGCCACGCCAGGCCCGCCATGTCGCTCGATCCCGTTCCGTAGTGGCGCTCGAGCTCGAACAGCGCCTCCTCCTGCGGGCGGCTCCAGTCGTAGGCGGTGCGGAGGTCGTCGACGGTGAGCTCGCCCAGGCTGATCTTCAGCCGGCTCGTGTTCGGCAGGTTGCGGGCGGCATAGGTGCGCAGGCGGTCGGCGGCCCACGGATGGCGGGGCAGCTCCTTGCGGTACTCGCCGTGAGGGTCGATCACGACGAGGCCGTAGCGACCCTCGGCCTGCATCACGCCGCCGACGAGCACCTTCATCAGGTTCGACTTGCCCATGCCCGTCGTGGCGAAGATGCCGACGTGGGTGGCGAGCGACCGGCCGGGGACGCCCACGCCGAAGTCGACGACGGTCTCGCCGCTCCGCAGCTGGCCGACGTGGAGGTCGCCCATCTTCGTGCGCAGGAACTCGAAGTCGGCGGGCTCGGGCGCCACCACCTTGGAGAACTGCGTCGGCAGCGACTTCGGCTTGCGGAACTCGCGCGGAGAGCCGTCGCCGCCGGCCCCCGGCGGGGTGAGGTAGCCCAGGCACCGGCACTCGGCGATGCGGTACGTGCGCCGGGCCTGGTCGTGCAGCGGGTGGGCGCCGGCCTCGCCCCGGGCGTCGTCGGCGAGCAGCGTCCCCGCCACCCGCTCGGCCCAGCCCGGCTCCCGGTGCTCGGCGCCGTAGGACACGTCGACCACCCGGAACAGGTAGCGGCGCCCGGTCTCCTCGTCGACGGCGACGAGCAGCTCGCCGAGGAACAGGTCCTCGTCGGGCGCGGCCCGGAACACCCCGTCGAGGACGTTCTTGCCGTAGAGCCGGCCGCGGGAGTGCGACGAGGTCACGCCCGCTCCATCATCGAGTGGCGATCGGTGAAGGCGCGGTCGCGCACGTCGAGGGGGACGCCGGCCCGGTCGAGCAGGTCATCGAGCTGGGTGCGGACGTCGGCCCGCACCCAGCCGGGGCAGGCGGCCAGGCCGTCGACCACCGACAGGGGATACGGATAGCCGGGGAAGGCGGCGTCGTCGCACAGCGCGCTCAGGCGGCCGAGCGCGGACGCCGGGTCGACCCACTCGGGCAGGTCGACCCGGAAGGAGAACCGGGCATCGGGATCGAGCCGGGCGGCGACGACCTGCACCCCGCCCACGTCGCCACGGGTGCGGGCCACGGGTGCCCACCACATGGTGCGCTCGCCCAGCAGGGTCTCGGCCTCCCGCTCGAGCCAGCCGAGCAGCGGGGCGCCGCCGCGGGACAGCGACGAGTGCTTGGTGACGCCGGCGACCACGACGTCGCGCTCGGCGGCCAGCGCCAACACGTCGCGCAGGAACGTCGACGGGATGCGCCAGTCGGGTTGGAGGTCGCCGTCGACGAGCACCATCCCGCCGGGGTCGCACTCGGCGACGGAGCGGAGGACGGCGTCCCACTCCCAGCGGTCGCGAACGAGGTTGACGTCGACCGCGGCGTCGGGGCTGATGCCGTCGAGGCCCAATGCGGCGATCGCGGCCACCCGCTCGTCGGACCCGCCGAGGAGCACGGCTCGCAGGTCGCCCTCCTCCTCGTGCACGCAGGTGCCGGCAGCGAAGCGGACGCGAGCGGAGCGGGTGACGATCACCTGCAGGCAGCGGGCGTCGGCGACGAGGGCCTGGCCGCCGTCGATCGCCCACACGTCGGCGGGGCCCTCCTCGCGGGCCAGGGCCCGGACCTGGAGGTCGCCGTCGAAGTCGAGCAGGGAGCCGGGCCGGGCGTCGGCGAGCGCGGTGGCCTCGCCGGTGAGCAGGGCCGCCAGCCGGGTGGCGACGCCCTCGATCGTGCTGCTCCCGCGCCCGCCGTCGCGCCCGCCCTCGATCGCCATGGCCACCACGGTACCGAGGCCCTGCGACAACTTACAGCGATGTCATTTCACGGCGTCTCGGGCACCCAGAGGTAGCGCCAGTCGGTCGGCGGACCGTCGTCCTCGAGGACGTAGAGCCCGCCCCGCTCGGCGATCTCGACCGGCGGCGGGAAGGTGACGAGCCGGCTCTGCGACGGGCCGCCGTCACAGGGAAGCAGTATCCGGTCGCCGTGCTCGAACGCGGTCATGCACGATCAGTCTCCCGCGGCGAAGGATCCGTTTCGTGATGCTCGACGTCCTGCTGTCCCACGCGCTCCTCGACCTCACCCGCGCCACGGAACGGCGCGGCGACGACGTCAACGTCGTGCAGTGGGCGAACCTGCTCCGGCTGCTCGACGAGGACGGGTTCGTGCGCGTGAAGGAGCTGCCGGTGCTGGCCCGGTTGTCGAAGCGGGCGGTCACGTCGGTGCTCGTCGGCCCGCGGCGACTCGGGTGGCTCGACGAGGACGACGTCGGCGCGGTCCGGCTCACACCGTCGGGCCGCCAGGCGCGAGACCAGTCGGCGGCGGCGGTGGCCGCCGCCGAAGCCGCCTGGTGCGACGCCCACGGTGAGGATGCCGCTCGGCTGCGGGTCGCGGTGACCGCGCTCGTCGACCAGCTCGAGCTGGAGCTGCCGTGGTACCCGACCGGATACGGCCCGGCCGACGTGAGCGTGAACGGCGGCGTCTACGCGAAGGGCGGTCGGGGCGCCGACTGGAAGCCGGTCGTCCGCAGCGACGCCGACTCGGTCGCCGGACTCCCGCTCCTCGCTCTGTTGTCCCAGGCGCTGGTCGCCTTCACCCTCGACTACGAGGCGACGCGGCGGGGGTCACTCGCATACGCCGCGTTCCTCGACGCGTTCACCTCGGAGCCGGTGCCGCTCGCCGAGGTGCCCGCGGCGCTCGGCGTGGTCGGCAACGGGAAGTCGGCGCTGGAGCGGCACGGCATCGTCAAGGTCGAGGCCAAGCAGGCCCGGCTCACCCAGGTCGGTCATGCCATGCGCCAGTCCTACGAGCCGATGGTCGCGAAGGTCACCGAGGCGTGGCGGGAGCGGTACGGCGACGAGTTGATCGGCGAGCTGCGAGGGTCGCTGGAGCGCCTGGACGCCGAGCTGCCCGCCGGCCTCGCTCCCCACCCAGTTGTGCGGCACGTCGTCGGGACCGGCTTCCGGGAGATGTCGGCCGCCGGGTGATCAGGGCTCACACGAGGTCGAGCACCTCGGTGAGCGTGGCGCTGGCATGGCGGTGCATGCGGGGATCGGGCTCGGTGCAACGGTCGAGCTCGCCGCCGGCGGAGGTCCGACTGCAACGAGTGCAGCGAACTGGCGGTGGCGGCAGTCGCTGCACGTCGCCGATCGTCACCGGCGCACGGCCAGATCCGGCCGCACCGCCCAAGTCTGGCCGCGCCGGCACCGGTTGAATCCGCTTGCCCTCGTCGTCCACGGTGCCGACACTTGCTCTTCCACCCACGTGACGCGGCCGAGCCGCCGGGAGCTCCAACCCAGCCGAGCCGAGGAGACCTCTCGTGCGCGCCCCGTCGCCCGTCCCCGTCGATCTTGCCCGCCGCTTCCTGCGGTGGACGTTCTTCCGTGCCGCGCTGGCGCGCGGCTGGTGGCTCGTCACTGCCGTCTACCTCGTGCTCGTCGCGGAGCTGACGCCGTTCCAGCTCGTGTTCGTCGGCACCGCCCAGGGCATCACCGTGGTGCTGGCCGAAGTGCCGGCCGGCGTGCTCGCCGATGCCGTCAGCCGCCGTCTCGCCCTCGTGGTCGCCCACCTGACCAGCGGCACCGGCATGCTGCTCACCGGTCTCGTCACCGACTACCCGCTCATCCTCCTGTCGCAGTGCCTGTGGGGCCTGGGCTGGGCGTTCTCGAGCGGTGCTGACATCGCGTGGATCACCGACGAGCTCGACGATTCGTCGCGGATCGACCGGGTGCTCACGGCCCGGGCACGGTGGGACCTCGCCGGTGCGGCCGCCGGCACCCTTGCCTTCGGTGCCATGGCGTGGGCCACGAGCCTGGCCACCGCGGTGGTCGCCGCCGGGGCCGGGATGATCGTCCTCGGGTTCGCGGTGGTCGCCCGCTTCCCGGAGACGCGGTTCGTGCCCGTGGTCGCGAACCGGTGGCGGCACGCCTCGGGCATCTTCCGCGCCGGCGTGCGCCTCGCCCGTGGCGATCGGGTGATCCTCGTGATCATCGTCGCCACCCTGCTGGTGAACGGTGGCCACGAGGGCTACGGGCGGCTGCTCGAGAACCGGCTGCTCGGACTCGGCTTCCCTCGGGAGCCCGACCCCATCGTCTGGTTCACCGTGCTCAGTCTCACCGGCCTCGCCGCCGGCATCGCCGTCCTGTGGGTCGTCGAGGCGCGGATCCTCGGCGCGGGAATGGCGCGTCGGGCCTACGCGGCGGCGTGCGTTGGCGTCGCTCTCGGAATGCTCGTGCTCGCCCACGCGCCGAGCGCGGCGTGGGCCGTCGCAGGGGTGTTCGCCGTCAACGGGATCGCCGGCCCCGTCATCCGTCCGGTGGGCGACATCTGGCTCAACCGCCGGGCCACGAGCGACGTGCGGGCGACGGTGCACTCCTTCAGCTCCCAGGCCGAGAACCTCGGCGAGATCATCTTCGGCTTCGGCCTCGCGCTGCTCGCCGGCGCCTGGTCGCCGACGGCGGCGCTCACCGGCTCGGTGGTGCTGATGGCGGTGGCCGGCGTGGTCGTCTCGCGCGGCGGGCGATGACCGGCCACCATCGGGACCCACACGGCGTCGCGGGCATCGACGACGTCGCGTTCACGTCGGCGCACGTTGGGTGACTGTCACACCCGGTCGGGAGAATGGGTGCATGTCGGACATGCGGGTGGGTGGAGGGGTGGGTGGCGCGGAGCTGTCGTCGACGTCGACGGAGCTGTTGGAGCACGAGGCGACGACGTTGGCCGGGCAGATCGCGGCGGCGACGTGCCGGTTCCTGTTGGTGGTGGCGGAGCTGGACGGGCGGGAGGCGTGGGCGCAGTGGGGGTGCCGGTCGATGGCGCACTGGCTGTCGTGGCGGTGCTCGTTGAGCCAGCCGGCTGCCTATGAGCACGTGCGCGTCGCCCGGGCGCTGGCCGGGCTGCCGGTGATCACGGCGGCGTTCGAGCGGGGCGAGCTGTCGTATTCGAAGGTGCGGGCCCTCACCCGGGTCGCGACCGCGGAGAGCGACGCCGAGCTGGCCGAGCTGGCCGCCACGGCGACGGCAGCCCAGCTGGAGCGGATCATCCGCGCCACGGCGATCGCGATGGGCGACCCGGCCCGCCAGGCGGATCTCCGGGCCTTCACCTCGAGCGCCGACGACGAGGGGTTGGGGGTGGTGCGGGCTCGGGTGCTGATCGACGAGCTGGCGGTCATCGATGCCGCTATCGCCAAGGCGTTGCCGGACCCGGACGCCGACGATTCCGCGGAATCGTCGCTCGCCCAGCGGCGAGCCACGGCCCTGGTGCGGATCTGTGAGTCCTACCTCGTGCACGGCGACGGCGCCCGCAACCCGGCGGTCCGCAACGACGCCGTCGTCCACGTCCACGTCGACCCCGACGGCGTCACCGACGCCGTGACCGAGGCCGGGGTGCCGGTCCATCCCGAGACCGCCCGCCGGCTGCTGTGCGACAGCCGGGTCGAGGGGATGCTCGGCGACCTCGACACCCCCATCAGCACCGGCCGGGCCAACCGGACCGTGAACCGCAAGCAACGACGAGCCGTCACCAAG
>DATLFP010000250.1:0-19155 GCA_035540955.1 Acidimicrobiales bacterium | reverse complement strand
ACCTGGCGGGCGAAGTCGGCGGGCCGCTCGGCGTCCCGGTCGGCGTCGACGAGGGCGGTGATCCGCTCGGCCGTCGCGTCTCCCAGCACGTCGTGGCGGGCCTCGACGGCGGCGAGGGCCCGGTCGCGGGCCTCGCTGGCGTCGCGGGGCGGGGACTCCTGCCAGGGCTCGACGTGACGGATCACGCCGGGCGCCTGGAACGTCCGGTCGTCGCCCGGCTGCCGCTCGGGTTGGTTGAGGACGAGCTCGCGCTGCTCGGTGTCGACCTCGGCGAGCTGGGCCTTGATGCGCTCGACTCCGCGCTTGAGGTTCTCCCACCGCTGCTTGTCGCCGGCGGACAGGGCCCGGTCGGCGTTGCGGTCGTGCAGGGCGGTCATCTCGGCCGTGAGCCGGTCGAGGTCGGCGGTGAGACGGTCGCGCTCGGCGGCCAGCTCACCGTGGGTACGGGTGGTCATCGGTGATCTCCGATCGGGAGGGGCGCGTCGTCGACGCGCAGAGGGTGAAGTCGCCTCGTGCCTCCCGACGTGGCCTGCCAGGCCGGGGTGGGTGCTGCCTGCCGTTCTTGAGGGCGGTCGCCGGGTGATGCCGTGGTCTCCCAGGACACCAGCCGGACGAGAGCGCCGACAGACGCATCCGATGGGGCTGCCACCATCGTACCGCCGCACTGTGACCGCAACCGAGGACCGGTCACTCGAACCGCCGAGGCGGGTCGTTCGCCAAGTCGAGCGGAAACTCGCGCCACAACCTGCCGTAGTGGAACGACCCGATCGGCGAACCGTGAAGCAGGACCGTCGCATACCCCTCGGCGTCGAACGGCTCCACCGTCACCGCGCCCGCCAGCTCGCCCGCCACGAACGCGTCGAGGACCGCGTCGTCCTGGCCGGACAGCACCGCCCGCAGGATCGCCGGGAGCCGCGACCAGTCCAGCTCGTCGACGATCTCGGCCAGGTCGGGGAAGTCATCGCTCATGAGTGCTCCTTCGAGGGTGGGGGACGGGGTGGCGACGGGAACGGCGGCGATGCCCGGAAGACCCCGCTCTCTTCGTGTTGTGTGTTCGGAAATTGGGGGGCCAGATGTGGAAATTTCCCGGGGGGGGAAATGGAAGAAGCGGCTCTTCCGGGGTGCTGCCAGCTCGCCCGTCGCGGCCCGTCCCCCCCCGCGGGGGTTAGAGAGAGACGAAGAGGGCGGCGTCTGCGGGCCGGTCGGTGGGGTTCCGTCACGGCCCGTCCCCCCGGCCCGGGCGGGTCCTGTTGGTCATCGCTCCTCCTCGATGTCGACGGCGACGACGAGACCGACGGCGAGCAGGTGACTGCATCGTCCTCGTGCTTCACACGGACACGTCCAGCCGGTGCTGGGTCGCCAGGTGACGACGTAGCGGTGTCCGTCGCCTCTGACGGTTGCGGTGACCTCGTGGCGGTTGAGGTGCTCGATCACGACTCGGCCTTCGCCGAGGATGCGGCGCGCCTTCATGGCGGCGTTCTCCTTCATCGGTTCTCAGCTCGCTCGAGGTCGTCCCAGGTGGGCGGGCCGGGGTGGGTCCCCTTACGGGACCCCCACACGGCCCCTTTGCCTGCGGAAGTGGGTCCGGCTGGGTCCCAGGGTGGGTCCGGTGCTGGTGAGGACCCATTTCCGGGGTGTGGGTCCGGGGGTGGGTCCCAGACCTCGCCGCGAGGTGGGTCCCGGGGTGGGTCCCGGGTGTATTCGGGGTGCTTCCGGTACTTCATCGCGGCCCTGACGATCTCGGCCCGGCGCCCTTCGCCGGCCTCGCTGAGCGTCCTGAACGCGGCGCGGGTGCTGGCCTCGACCGCGACCTCGAGCTCGTCGAGGAGGCGCGCCACCTCGGCCGTGCCGGCGGGCCATCCGCCGCTCGTGCGGACGAACCGCAACGGCATCTCCGACTGGTGGAACGTGACCTCGGCCGGGACCCAGTTCATGCGGGACAGCTCCCGGGTGAGCTTGACGCCGTCCTCGGTGCGGCGCAGGCGCCACACGACATCGACGTCATCGCCCTTCGCCGAGGAGCCGCGCTGGCCCTTGTCGGCATCCTTCCCGGCGTGGTCGAGCCGGGCCCAGGTGGCGCCGCGCTGCTTGAGCGCCAGTCCGGTGTGCCGGTAGAAGGCGCGGATCGTGTCGGCGCTGTTCTCGTCGCCGGACACCGCCCGGCTGGTCGTGTCGATGATGACCACCGGGTGACAGCCCGGGTGCCGATCCTGCACCGCGTCGATCGTCGACATGAGCACCTCGGCGCCGGCCTTCGTGTCGAGCGGCGGGAGCGCCGGCAGGAGCGCGTACTGCAACCGGGACAGGTCCGACTCGGGGCCGTAGCCCATCTCCGACAGGCGCTCGTGCAGGTCGTCCTCGCCCATCTCGTAGTCGAGGTAGATGCCGATCACGTCGGTGCTCTCGCTCACCGAGGCGGCGACCAACGCGAGGGTGAGGAGCGACTTGCCTTCCTTCCGGGCGGCGTAGATCGAGTGCCCACGACCGCGCGCGAGGACATCGGGGACGATCCACTCGGCCTCGGCCCGGTCACGCTCCCAGAACGCCGGCCAGTCGACGAAGAAGGCGGGACCCTCCACGACGTGCCGGTCACACAGGTACGGGCCCGGCCGCGGATGGGAGAGGCGGACCGGATCTCCGCACTCGGCGCACGACTCGACGACGGCGGTCATCGGCGCTCCTGCAACCAGGCGCGCTCGGCCTGCTCACGTTCGACTGACCGCTCGTAGGCGGACACGTCCCAGAACGGTTCGATGGCGTCCCGGTACAGCTCCTCGAGCGTGTCGGGCGCGAGTGCGTCGAGCTCGACCTGCACGAGCCGGCCATGGCGGGCCACGAACGCCCCTGAGCGGCTGTCAGTGGCCTTCCCCATCGCCGGGGGCAGGTCGTAGGCGGTGACCTGATCGGCGGTGAGAGCGACCCTGACGACCTTGTCGAAGCAGCCGGTGCGCTCGACGAAGTCGCGGTCGATGTCCTCGCCCGAAGGATCGAAGTCACCGCCGTACAGCAGGACGGCGGGCCGGCCCTGCTCGGATACGTCCTCGCTGACCTCGTCGACGTAGGTCTGGCTGCTGTACCCGCCGAGGGCGACGATCGGGATGCCGAGGTCGCCGAACCACGCTTCGAGCTGCATCACGAGCCCGGCCTTCTCGACCCCGATGTAGACCGACCACTCCTGACCCTCGGTCCGGTCGCGGCGGTACCGGCGGGCGAGCCACTCCAGCGCGGCCTCGGGCGAAGCGAACGAACCGGGCCGATGGATCTCGCGGCCCCGGTCGATCAGGTCGGGGAAGGTGCCGGCGCGGCGGGCCTCGGCCGTCTTGGACGACAAGCCCTTGTAGGCGCTGGTGGTGTTCGGGAGGATCTCAGCGGCCACCAGGCGGTAGAAGAGCTGGCGCAGCGTGACCCCGGTGTCGTACCCGTCGACGATCTCGGCGGCCTCGACCAGGACGTGTCCCCAATCGACGCGACTCATGCCGACCTCCGACCCCGGGACCGGGCCGCGTCGGTGACGAGCATCACCAGCTCGCCAAGCGCGGCCTCGACGTCTCGATCTCCGACGAACGCCTCCCACACGGCGCGGGCGACGTGCTCCTCGGGACGGTTCCGCATCCGCTGGTCGCTGAGCAGCCGCCAGAGCGGCACGGGCTCCCCCGGGTAGCGAAAGCGGTGCGGGTACGCTGACCTCTGAGTCCGCGCCCCCGCAGATTCACCGCGAACGCCGGTCGCCCCCGGCGTTCGCTCGCGTTCGGGCCTACGCGACGGCATCGGCGCCACCTCCGATCGGGGTGGTGGCGAGCGCCACCGCGACGGCCTCGAGCGCGACCGGATCAGTGACGGTGGCGGGCAGACCCTGGTCCGCCCGGGATCGGGCGACCAACTCGACGAGCTCCTCGGCGGTCATCGTCCACCGCCGACGAGGTCATCCTTGGGGAAGAGCTCTTCGACCGGGCGACCGAGCACCTCGGCGAGCCGTTGCTTGACCGGCTCGGTCGGGTCGAGCTTCCCGGCCATGATCTTGCTGACGGCCGAGGGGTTGATCCCCGCGGCGCCGGCCACTTGGTAGACGGGACGGCCATCGATGGCGATGGCGACCTTGAGCGGATGGGGCATGCGCGCACCTCTCGGTGTGCGCCGTAGCCCATCTCCGGCGTCTCGCTTCTGGCGTCCCCGGTGCCCATTGCGGGAGTGGGGTCGCTCAGGCCCAATCGGTTAGCGCAAACGTTAGACGTTCGTGTCGCTCGTGCGGTGGATCTTGATCGACGTCACGCCTCGACGCCTCGCCTCGTTGATCCGACGGACGATCTCGTCGAGCGCGTACCGCGACGAGCATCGGGCCGAGGGACACGGAACGGGCCGGGCCCAGCCGCGGAAGGCGGCGGCGTTGACCCCGGCGACAGGCAACATGAGGTTCAGGGGTAGCGGTGCCCGGGTCCGGCTCGACGCGCGACGCGGACGCGGCGCAGGGTGACGCGGGGTGGTGAACACCTCGCCATCCCCGCTGGGGTCCGGCTCGGTGATGCCGACCACCGCGCCACAGGAGCCACACCGGACGGTGATCGGGGTCACGCCTTCCACTGGACGCCTCCCCCATGCTCGGGCGAGATCCGGTCCTCGATCGGTGTCCACTTGCCGCGGGTGGCGGGAGCGATCACGACGCGCTCGATCAGGGCGGTGATGACCTCGCGTCGCGTGTCGAAGTCGAGGTCCGGCCACGCCTTTCGCACGGCGCCCTTCTTGGCCAGGAGCTTCACGGTGGCGCTGTGCCGCTTGGTCTGCCGGGCGGCGATGGACGCGGCCTGTAGGCGCTCGAGGAGCGGCCCACGAGCGGCGAGCCACTCCTGCATCGTGATCTCGCCTCGGCCTCGCAGATCGGCAAGCTCGGCCATCTCGGCCTCGATGGCGGTCACGTCGATGTCGGGGGCCTGATCCGGCGTCGGGAGGTCCGCTTCGTCGACGGCGGTGAGCACCATGCCGACGATCAGATCCTCGAGCTCGTCCGCCCCGATCGACAGCGCCGGCCGGGGCCGGGGACGCCCCTGCACGACGCGCGTCGCGTAGACGCGGCGATCACCGACGGTGGCGCCGTTCATGCGGTCGCCGTTGGGGTTCTCGACCAGACCGGCGAGGACGAACTTGCGAGCCGGACGCGTCCGCTTCCGCGCAGGGTCGGCGAGGACGGCGCGCACGGCCTCCCAGGTCTGGCGGTCGAGGATCGGGTCCCAGGCGCCGGGGCCGGCCACCTCGCGGCGGTGGACCCGGAGCCCGGCCACCGCCGGGTTGACGAGCGTGGCCCGCACCGAGGAGTGGTGCCACGGGCGACCCTCACGCGTCGTGACCCCACGGTCGTCGAGGTCCCGGGCGACACGGAGCAGGGACGAGCCTTCGAGCACGCGCTGGGCCATCCACCGGACGGCCTCGGCCTCGGCCTGGTCGACGACGTAGCCCTTCGAGTACCCGTAGGGCGGTCGGCCGCCGGGGTGCTTCCCCGCGGCGGCGAGCTCGTCGTGCTTCGCCCTGATCCGCTCCCCCATCCGCTCCGACTCCCCCTGCGCCGCCGCGCCGAGCATGCGAGCGATCATCCTGCCCGACGCGTTGGTGAGGTCGACGTTCCCGGAGGCGACGGTGTGAACCTGCACCTTGGTCGACTCGATCACTCCGACCAGGCGCTCGAGGTCACCGGTTCGGCGGTAGAGGCGGTCGGCGTGGTAGGCGACCACCGCGCCGACGGACCCGTCGCCGAGCATGCCGACGAGGCGGTCGAAGGCGGGCCGGCGGGACTTGGATCGAAAGGCGCTCGTGTCGTTGTCGACGAGCACCTCGACGATGTCGAGCCCGCGGTCCTTGGCGAGCTTGCGGCACAGGCGCTCTTGGCGGTCGACGCCCAGGGCCTCGCCCCGGTCGTCCTTGGAGATCCGGCAGTACGCAACGGCGGCGGTCACGCCACCGACTCTACGCCTCCACCGTCACCATTGCGAGGATCGTGTCGGGGATGTCGAAGTTGGCCGAGACCTGCTGCACGTCGTCGTGGTCGTCGAGCGCGTCGATGAGGCGCAGCACCTGCTTCGCGGCTTCGGCGGACTCGAGCGCCACCACCGTGGTCGGCTGCATGTTCGCATCGGCGGCGTCGAACGCGATGCCCGCCGCCTCGAGCGCCCCTCGCACGTCGGCCAGCGCCGACGGCTCGCAGACCACCCGCCAGGTGTCGCCGTCGTCGAGCAGGTCGTCGGCGCCGGCATCGAGGACCACGGCCATGAGGTCGTCCTCCCCGACCGACTTGGGCAGCACCACCACGCCCTTGCGCTCGAACTGCCAGGCCACCGCGCCCGGCTCGGCCAGGGACCCGCCGAGCTTGGAGAAGAGCGACCGGATGTCGGCTCCCGTGCGGTTGCGGTTGTCGGTGAGGGTCTCGACGTAGACCGCGACGCCGTTCGGCGCGTAGCCCTCGTACGCGACCTGCTCGTAGCGGACCCCCTCGAGCTCGCCGGTCCCCCGCTTGATCGCCCGCTCGATGGTGTCCATCGGCACGGATGCGTCCCGGGCCTTCTGGAACATGGTCCGCAGCGTGGCGTTGGCGTCGAGGTCGCCGCCGCCCTCACGGGCGGCCACCTCGACCTGGCGGATGAGCTTCGCGAACAGCTTGCCGCGGGCCTTGTCCTTGGCGCCCTTCTGATGCTTGATCGTCGCCCACTTCGAGTGTCCCGACATCACATGTCCTCCAGGAACCGCTGGTGCAGTCGTAGATCGTTGCTCAGCTCCGGGTGGAACGAGCAAACCGTCACCGCGCCCGACCGGCACAGGACCGGGTGGGAGTCGACCGTCGCCTCCACCGTGACCCCCGGGCCCACCCGCTCGACGAACGGGGCCCTGATGAACACCGCCGGGAACGGCCCGCCGTCGAGACCGTCGATGTCGAGCGCCGCCTCGAAGGACTCGCGCTGGCGACCGAACGCGTTGCGGCGCACCGTGATGTCGACGACGCCCAGGCTGACCTGATCGGGGCGACCGTCGAGCACCTCCGTGGCCAGCAGGATCATGCCGGCGCAGGTGCCGAGCGCCGGGAGTCCGGCGCGCAGCGCCGAGGTCAGCGGCTCCCGGAGGCCGGAGGAGTCGAGCAGGAACGACATCGTCGTCGACTCGCCGCCCGGGATGACCAGCCCATCGACGGCGGCCAGCGAGGCCGGCGAGCGGACCTCGACCGGCTCGGCGCCGAGCGCGTCGAGGACCTCAGCGTGGAGCCGGTAGGCCCCCTGCAGCGAGAGCACGCCGATCTTGCTCACCTGGGGGCCTCTGCAGCACCGCTACCAGCCCCGCTCGGCGAGCTTCGTCTCGAGCGACGCGATCTCCAGGCCCTTCATGGGGTCACCGAGGCCGCGCGAGACCTTGGCGAGGATGGATGCGTCGCGGAAGTGGGTGGTGGCCTCCACGATCGCCCGAGCGGTGCGCTCGGGGTTCTCGCTCTTGAAGATGCCGGATCCCACGAAGTTGGCTTGGGCGCCGAGCTGCATGACGAGCGCGGCATCGGCCGGCGTCGCGATGCCGCCCGCACAGAACAGCGGCACGGGCAGCTCGCCGGTCTCGGCCAGCTCCTGCACGAGCGGCACCGGCGCCTGCAGTCGCTTGGCCCACTCGTAGATCTCCGCCGAGTCGGCGGTGCCGATCTTGCGGATGTCGCCGAGGATCGACCGAAGGTGGCGGACGGCCTCGACCACGTTGCCGGTGCCGGCCTCGCCCTTCGAGCGGATCATCGCGGCACCCTCGCTGATGCGCCGGAGCGCCTCACCGAGGTTGGTCGCACCGCACACGAACGGGACGGTGAACTGCCACTTGTCGATGTGATGGGCCTCGTCGGCCGGCGTGAGCACCTCGGACTCGTCGATGAAGTCGACACCGAGGGACTCGAGCACCTGCGCTTCGACGAAGTGACCGATGCGGGCCTTGGCCATCACCGGGATCGTCACCGCCGCCTGGATGCCCTCGATGAGCGACGGGTCGCTCATGCGGGCCACGCCGCCATCGCGTCGGATGTCGGAGGGCACCCGCTCGAGGGCCATCACCGCGACCGCCCCGGCATCCTCGGCGATCTTGGCCTGCGCGGCGTCGACGACGTCCATGATCACGCCGCCCTTGAGCATCTCGGCGAGCCCGCGCTTCACACGGAACGTGCCGGTCGTGCTGGTGACCTCACCCATGGCCGCCAAGTCTACGGACCATGCGGCACCTCGCCGCAGTCGTTACGCGCCCCCCGCGGGGGCCGGCTCCGGATCGAGGATCGTCACGGTCCCCTGGCCGAGGAAGGACCCGGTGGCCGGGACCAGCTCGACGAAGGTCTGCCCTGGCGTGAGGCCGATCACATTCCCCGTCGCGTCGGTGAAGGCCGTGACGGCGTCGCGGGTCGGGCGCGACCAGCGGCCCCGGATGAGCTTGCCGTCGGTGAACACCCAGGCGTCACCCTCGCCCACCATCTGCGACTCCGGCGACCGGGAGCCGGTCACGTCGACGAACTCCGACGCCGTGTAGGGAGTGAACTGGACGACGACGTTCTTCGGGGCGATCCGCGCGCCGCTGTCGGCCATCACATGGGCGCGGTTGTTCTGCGCCCGGTTCCAGCCCCGCACGGCGGGATCCCACTCGTAGTTGACGACGGTCGCGGCGCCGCCCCCGTAGCCGATGCGGATGCCGAGAGCCTCCTCGCCGGTCGCCGACTCCCCCGCCGTCCGGTACGTGAACAGCGCCGGCGGCGTGCCCGCCCCCTCGCGGCCGACGTCGTACATCTCGTCGGTCGGGAAGAAGAAGCGGTGGAGTCCTCGGCCCCGCTGGTTGCGGGTGTAGACGGCGGTCGCCTCGGCACGGTCCACGCCCATGTCGATGACGGGCCCTGCTCGCACCTGCCGCAGGACACCGCCGTTGGCGCCGGAGTAGGCGAAGTACGGCATGTTGAGGTTGCCGACGATCTCGAGGTCCGAGGTCCGGGCCGACCGGACGGGGCCGACCGTGTCGTCCTTCGAGTGGAAGACGACGGCCAGACGGGTGGCGCCGTTCTCGACCTCTTCGACGTACACGACGTCGGCGTTGTCGATGCCCTCCTGCAGGCCGAAGGCCTGCGGGACGTTGTCGACCTTGACCACGAGGGCCGGGCGGTCCCGCCGTGCCGCGTCCGGCTCGGGCACGCCGGTCAGCGGCGCCACCGGCGGCAGCGTCGTGGTGGTGGTGGGGGGCCGCGTCGTCGACGTCGTGGTGGTCGTGACCGCCTCCGGCTCCCCTCCGTCACCGCCGGCCAGGGCCAGCACCGTGGCGAGCAGCACGATCACGACCCCGATGCCGGCGCCGATCAGGATCTTCTGGTTGCGGGTGAGGTTGCGCGCGAAGTCGCGCAGTCGGTCGGTGAACGCCATCGGTCGCTCCTAGAGCTCTCGGAGCGCGGCGATGCGCTCCTCGAGCGGTGGGTGGGTATCGAACATCCGGTTCAACCGGGACGAGTCGCCTCGCCGGTGATGCGGCTCGGCATCGGTTCGCGCGATCGGCGACTCGATCCAGAGGTGGGCGGTGGCACGGCTGGCCGAGTGGACGACCGTCTGGTCGTCGCGCAGCTTCTCGAGCGCGCTGATCAGACCGGGCGGGTAGCGGGTGAGGGTGACGCCGCTCACGTCGGCGAGGGACTCGCGCCGCCTGCTCACCGCCGCCTGCATGATCCGCCCGATCACCGGCGACAGGAGGAGCAGCAGCAGCCCGAGCACCGCCAGGACGGCCGTCGGACCGCCGCCACCACCGCTGCGGTCGTTCCGGTGGCGGGGCCCGCCCCACCAGAGGAAGCGCATGGTGAAGTCGGCGAGCAGGGTCACGATCCCCACGAGGGTGACCGCCAGCGTCGAGACGAGGATGTCGTAGTTCTTGATGTGGGCCAGCTCGTGGGCGAGCACGCCCTCGAGCTCCACGCGGTTGAGCTTCGCCAGGAGCCCGGTCGTCACCGCGATGGCCGCGTGCTTCGGGTCGCGGCCGGTGGCGAAGGCGTTGGGGGCTTCGTCGTCGACGATGTAGAGCCGGGGCTTCGGCAGGCCCCCGGCGATGCAGAGCCCCTCGACCAGGTTGTGGAGCCGGGCGTGCTCCTCGGGGTCGGCGGGGCGGGCATGGCTCATCCGCAGGGCGATGGCGTCGCTCTTCCAATACGCCCCGAACGACATGGCCACGGCGATCGCCGCCGCCACGACGAGCGCAACCCACCCGAACCCGAGGAGCGCCTGCACGGCCCAGCCGAGCACCAGGACGAACACCACGAACCCCCCGACGAGGAGCGCGGACCGCCGCTTGTTGGTGCTGACCTGATCGAACACGAGCTACGAGAACGAGACGTCGACCGGGCCGCGCGACTCGCCGTCGGCCTCGAAGTACTCGCGCTCCTGGAACCGCATCGCTCCCGCCAGCAGCACCGCCGGGAACGACTGGATCTTCGTGTTGTAGCGCTGGACGGCGTCGTTGTAGTACTGCCGGGCGTAGGCGATGCGCCCCTCGGTGGCGGAGAGCTCTTCCTGCAGAGACAAGAAGTTCGTGTTCGCCTTGAGATCGGGATAGGCCTCGGAGACGGCGAACAGCGATCGCAGCGTCTGGGTCAGCATGTTCTCCTTCGCGGCCTGCTCCGCCGGCCCCTCTGCCGACTCCGCCGCCGCCCGGGCCCGCGTGACCGAGTCGAGCGTGTCGCGCTCGTGGGTGGCGTAGCCCTTGACCGTCTCGACCAGGTTCGGGATGAGGTCGTAGCGCCGGCGGAGCTGGACGTCGATCTGCGCCCACGCCGACTCGATCCGGTTCCGCATGCGGACGAGGCCGTTGTAGAGGAACACCAGGTAGAGGGCGACCAGCACCACGAGGCCGAGCACGATCCAGAGGGCGAGCATCGAGCCCGATGGTAGCGACGGCGGGCACTCGCCCCCGAACGCCCACTGTCAACGGGGATGGGGTTCGACCGGACTAGTCCGTCCATGGGGCGCGAAATGACCCGTTCGGGGCATGGAACCTTGCGGCGATTTGTCCCAACGTGGCCGGAGACCGAACGAACCGACCACGAACGGGAGACCCAAATGCGCACCAAGCGCCTGCTCGGGGCGGCGGCCGCGGCGATCGTCGCCGCCATCGCCCCCCTGTCCGCCCCCATCGCCGCGGCCGCCGAGGCGAACGGCGTCGGGTCCGGGACGGTGGGCGCCACCCTCCTGCGCGTCGACGTCGGCGAGGGCGGCGGCATCCTGTCGGTCCAGGTCCTCACCGACGAGGGCCGCTCCACCATCGACCCGGCTGACGGCTCCTCGGTGTCGTCGACCTCCCTCACACCCCTGGCCATCAGCTCGGCGACCGCGCCGGCGCTGAACGTCACCACCCCGTCAGTGGGCACCAGCTCCTCGGGCGCGGAGGACAGCAAGTCCGTCCAGCCCGATCTCCCCGACAGCCCGGCGTTCACCGGCGCCCTCGGCGCCAGCCTCGCGTCCGTGGTCGACGCCCTCGGTGCCCGCTCCGGCCTCGACGCCGCGCTGTCGAACGTCTCGGTCGCCGGCGGCCTCCTCTCGATCCCGAGCGGCACCGTCAGCCTTGCCACCAAGGCGACGAACGAGCACTCGAGCGCCGTCCGCTCCATCTCCATCCCGGCGATCGAGGTGCTGAACCTGGCCGCGGTGCTCGAGGGCGCCGGACTCTCCCTCGCCAGCCTCCCGCTCGACGACATCCTCGGCCTGCTCGCCGGCCTCGGCATCACGCTTCCCGACATCCCCGATCCGGCCGAGGTGATCGCCACCGTCGACGCCGCGCTCGACACGCTCGCGGGTGAGACCGGCGCCCTCACCACCGAGCTGTGCAACACGGTCGACGGCGTGCTCGGCGCCGTCGGCGGCCTCGCCGGCACGGGCGATGTGATCGACTCCGCCACCGACATCATCGACGACATCACCGGTGGGGCCGGCGACGTCGGCGGCGGGGTCCCGCCCCTGCCCATCCCCGGACTCTCCGCGCAGGCGCTCCCGGTGAGCTGCGAGGCGGTCACCGGCACCGTCGAAGACCTCGTCGACGACCTGCGCGCCGTCGTCGGCACGCTGCTGACCAGCATCCTCGAGACGCTCGGCGCCACGTCGCTCCTCTCCGTCCAGGGCATCGAGATCGGCCTCGTCGCCGATGCCGTCTCGACCGTCGAGGGATCGGTGGCCGAGGTCACCGGCACCATCGGCTCGGTCAAGGTCGGCAAGCTCACCGTTCCCGGCGTCAGCGGTCTCGACCTCACGGCGACGGCGAGCGTGCTCGACGCCGCCGGCGCGACGATCAGCGAGGCGGTCGGCGACGTGCTCGGCGTGATCAACGCCCAGCTGGCGGACATGGTCGACGTCGAGGTCCTGAGCATCCAGGAGCTCGTGGCCGGCGAGGGCGACTACGCCACCGCCACCGCCTCGGTGACCGCCCTGACCGCCCGCATCACGCCGCCGGCACTCCTCACCGGCGCCGCCCTCGACCTCGACGGCACCGTCGGTGGCCTCCTCGGCGAGGTCGCCACTGCGGTTCCAGCGCTCGCCACGGTCATGAGTCAGCTCGAGGTCGCCCTCGGCGGTCTCGACGTCCTGACGTCGGTGACGACGATCACCGTCGGCCAGCTGACGAGCGCCTCGCAGTTCCGGCCGGTCGCGGCGACGGGTGTCCCCACCGGGACGCCCTCCGGCACCCCGACCGGTGAGCTGCCCCGCACCGGCACCGACGCCGCCGTGCCCGCCATGGCCGCCGTGCTGGTGGCCGGTGTCGCCCTCGGCATCCGCCGCTACGTCCTCTCCCTCGCCGCCAGAATGGGGTGATGCGCCGAGGACTGCTCGTGCTGCCGCTGCTCCTGTTCGGGTGCGGCGACGACGACACGGTCGACGCCACCGCGACCACCACGACACCCTTCGAGGGTGCGACCACCCCCACGTCCTCGGCGAGCAGCGCCACCAGCGTGGCCCTGCTCGTCGACGTGGAGGTGACGGCGTCGTCGGTGACCTTCACCTTCGAGGAGGGCGCGGTCCCCGGCTTCGAGGTCGCCTACGTCGAGCCACCGGTGCGGGAGGACGGCTCCGGCGAGCGGGTCGAGGTCGACGGCGCCGCCATCCTGCTCGTGCGGTTCGAGCCGGCCGCCGGCGTCGACCTCGCCGGCGAGGACTTCCGCCCGACCTACATCGGGCCCGAGCGGCTCCCCGGCCCCGGATCGGGTGTCGTCGTGGAGGCCGTGCGGATCGGTGACTTCGAGGCCAACCTCACCTGGGCCATCGGACTCGACGCCGAGGCGCCGTTCCGGGTCGACGCCGGCGCCGACGGGATCACGGTCAGCGTCGCGCCAGGCTGACCCGCTCGTACTTCTCGAGGTAGACCTCCGCGAGGCGGTCCATCGACAGCTCGTCGGCCCGGGCCCGGCCGTGCTCCACGAGCCGGCCGGCGAACGACGACTCGCCGAGCACGCGGTTGAGCGCGGCGGCGAGCGCAACAGCGTCCCCGGGCGGCACGAGCAGCGCTTCGCGGCCCTGCCGACCGACCTTCGCGTAGCCCGGCAGGTCGCTGGCGACCACCGGCGTGCCGGCGGCCATCGCCTCGAGGAGCACGATCCCGAAGGACTCCCCCCGGATCGACGGCGCGCAGAACACGTCGGCGGCGCGGAGCCGGCGGCACTTCTCCTCGTCGTCGATGCGTCCCAGCCACTCGACGCGCCCGTCGGTGAAGCTCGCTCGCAGCTCGGCCGTCTCGGGGCCCTCGCCGCCCACCCAGATGCGCACGTCGGCGGGCAGGCGGTCGAGGGCGCCGAGCAGGACGGCGAGGCCCTTGCGCTCCTCGTGTCGCCCGACGAACAAGATCGTCGGCCGCTCGTCCCGCTCCCAAGGACTCGCCTTGGAGAAGCGCTCCACCTCGATGCCGTTGAACACCATCTCGTAGACGCCACCGAAGTACCGCCCGGCCAGCTCGACCGCGTCTTCGGAGACCGCGCAGCGGACGTCGATCCGGTTGGTGAGGATCTTGAGAGCGGCGCCGAACAGCCGGTAGGGCGCGCTGACCCCGGCGGCGTGGAACGTGGCCACGATCGGCGCCGGCTTGATGAGTCCGCTCCACATGCAGGGACCGGGAACGAGGGGCTCGTGCAGGTGAAGGACGTCGAACGCCTCGTCACGCAGGACCCGGATCGTCCGGAGCGCGGCCGGCACGTCGGGCGCGATCGGTGCGATCGAGCCGTTGGCGGCGAGGGGGACGCTCTTGCCCAGTGGCGTGACCCCGGCGTCGGGCGGCGGACCGTCGCACGGACCGAGGACGCGCACCTCGTGACCGTGGCCCCGTAGGGCGCGGGCCAGACCGAGCACCTGTCCCTGGACACCGCCCGGGATCGTCAGGCTGTAAGGACAGACGAGGCCGATCCGCACCCCGTCACGGTAGTCAGTCCCGCCTCAGCCGCTGTCGCCCGGCGCCTCGGTGGTGGGCGTCTCGGGAGGCGCCGCGGTCGTGGTGGTCGTCGTGGTCGTCGTGGTCGTCGTCGTGCTCGTGGAGGTCGTCGTCGACGGCGGGTCCGTTGTGGTGCTCGACCGGTCACGCCCGGATCGGTGGCTTCCTGACCGCCGCTCGGCGCGTCGTGCCTCCTCGGCGGCAGGCCGTTCACGCTCGACCCGGCGCCTCGTCTCCTCGGCGGCTCGCCGAGCCTCGGCCTCGGCTTCCCGGCGAGCGGACCGCTCGGTGCGCTCGGTCTCCCACTCGGCCCGCCGGCGGGCCTCGGCATCCTGGCGCTCCCGTCGTCGCTGGTCGGACGCCGCCCGGTGCTCCGCCTCCCGGCGCTCCCGCTCCGCCCGCTGGCGCTCCCAGTCGGCCTCGCGGCGCCCCCGCTCGCCCGAACCCCAGCGCGCCTGGTCCGTCGCGTCGCCGGGCGCCGAGCGGCCGCCGGCGGGTCCGGTGCGCGGCGCCGCCCGATGATCGGCGGTCCGGCGCGCCGACGCCACGGTGGCGACGCCCGGGGCGGCCAGGGGCAGGTCGGGCGGGACCGTCCCCGACCAGAACGACGTGCGGGCCGTGGCCCCGGCCCACGACATCGAGATGTGCACATGGTCACGGTGGGGGCTCGAACCCGAGTAGGGGCGCCAGCCCGCCGATGCCCGGTAGGAGGACCAGATCTGGCGGTCCCAGATGATGTACATCACGCCCATCCGCCGCGCGAGAGCGTGGTGGTGGCCGTCCCCGTCGGTGGCAAGGAGCGCGGCGATGAACGACTCGGCTGCCGCCCGCTCGCGGGGGTTCGTGATGTTGACGCCCCAGTCGAAGGCCCGCCCCTCCTTGTGCTCGGAGCGGCCGCCCACCGAGCAGCTCCGCACGATGCCGAGGTTCCGACTCCCGGGGTAGTCCCGCAACAGCGCCCCGGCCAACGACCGGGTGCCGGCCTTGGCCGAGGGATCGCACGTGCGCTGCGGCTCGTAGGCGGCGTAGCCTCGATGGGCCCGGTGACGGTGCCGGGCGCGGCCAGGATCGGGATCGGCGCCGGACCCGCGGGGAGCTCGGGAGCCGGTTGCGCCTCCAGCTCGTGGTCGTCCTCACCCTCACCGACGAACGGCACCCCCACGACGTCCCACCGCTCGCCGTCCCAGCTTGCCTCGAAGCCCGTGTAGGCGTGGGTGAAGCCGGTGCACACGACGATGCCGTTGACCGCGGTGGTGGTCGAGCGCGGCGCTGGCCCGATCGGGGTGACGTGGGCGCCGTGGTCGTAGGTGTCTCCCGGGTCGGTCCAGGAGACGGCGAGGCGCGGCACCGGGCAGGGCCGACCATCGGCGTCGATGGGCACCGCCCCGAGCGACACGGCGAGGGCGATCGCCGTCTCCTCCACCCCGGCGGGGCCGGCGGCGAACGACCCCGCAGGCAGCGGTGGCAACGCCCGGTAGGCCGTCTCGGCAGCAGTCGGCGGTGGGACGGTCGACGTGCCGTTCAGCGCCAGCGGGCCGGCCGCCACCAGCAGGCCCAGCAGAGGCAAGGGGGACGCGACCGCACGCCGGACGCGGGCCACGGCCCGCCGGATTCCCGATGTCCGCCACATCTCGTCACGTATCGTGACACAGCGTCACGAACTGTAGGCGTCGGCGGCGTGGCCGTTGCGCCTACTCCCGGTCGGACGGCCAGTTCGGCTGCATGAGATGCCACTGCTCCGGGGCCTTGCGGATGAGGCTCTCGAGCTCGTCCGCGATGCGCTGCGTGACCCGGGCCACGTCCTCGCGCAGCGAGCCGGCGCGCTCGACGGGAATCGGTGGGCGCACGACGCCGTGGTGGAAGGCGCCCCGGTAGTAGGCACCGACGGGCAGGATCGGCGCGCCGGTGCGAAGGGCGAGCGTCGCCGGACCGGCCGGGAGCGTCGTGCGCTCGCCGAAGAACGTGACCTCGACGCCGCCACCGCCGATGTCGCGATCGGAGAGGAGGCACAGCACCTCGTTGTTGCGCAACGCACGGATCGATGCGCTGGCGGCCTCGGGTCCGAGGGGCACCACGGTCATGCCCAGCGCCCGGCGCACGTCGGCGAACCACTCGAAGACCTCGGGTGGGTCGAGGGGCTCGACGATCACCGTGATCGGGACGCCCTGGGTCGCCACCCACGCGCCCGCCCAGTCCCAACAGCCGAGGTGAGGGATGACCAGGATGGCGCCGGCGCCACCGTCGAGGGCTTCCTGCAGGTGCTCGTATCCCTCGTAGGACATCCCGGCATCGAGGTCGGCGGGGGTGAGCGCCGGCAGCCGGAACAGCTCCACCCAGTACCGGGCGTAGGAGTCGAAGGCCCGCTGGACCGCCCGGCGGAGGGCGCGCGGCGACAGCGTCCCCCCGTGCACCCGCTGCTGGTGGCGGGCCACCATCCGCCGCCGGTCGGCGTCACCGAGCCCCATCGCCGCGCCGATGGCCCGGCCGGCGACGGTCGCCACCGGTCCCGGCACGAGCCGCACCGCCGCCGAGCCGGCCTTGAAGGCGGTGAGGGCGCGCAACTAGCGGGGGCGACGACCAGCGCGCGTGCGCCACGACCGTGCGGTGCGAGGCCGGGCCGTGCGCCGGGCCCGCCACCTGCTGGTCGCCGGGGGAACGGTCGCCGCCGACGCCTGCTTCCACACCATGGCGAAGCGCTGCACGGCGGTGAGCACCGTCAGTCCGAGCATCACCCACAGCACGGGGACGAGCAGGGAGTCGAACAACAGGCCGAAGGCGAGGGCGACGATGCGCTCGGCCCGCTCCATGAGCCCGCCGCGCGCCTGGAACCCGAGGCCCTCGGCCCGGGCCCGCTCGTAGGAGATGAGCATCGACGCCGCCAGCACCGCCATCGGCAGGACCGCCATGTGCCCGCCGTAGCGGCCGGCGAGGAACCACGCCACGCCGCCGAGGAGCAGAGCGTCGGTGGCCCGGTCGGTGACGGAGTCGAAGAACGCGCCGCGGGGCCCGGCGGTGCCGGACGCCTTGGCCACGGCGCCGTCGAGGGCGTCGGGCACCGCGGCGAGCACGAGCAGCACCAGGCCGCCCCGCAGGGCGCCGTTGGCGATCGACAGCGACGCCGCCATCGCCATGACCAAGCCCATGATCGTGAGGTGGTCGGCGGTGATCCCGGCCTTGCGCAGGCTTGCGCCGACGGGGCGGAGGCCCCGCTCGATGTCGCCCTTCCAGCGGCCGTCCAGCACGGTTCGAGGGTACCCGTGAAGGCCCCCGGAGCCGATGCACCCGTACCCTCGCCCGGATGCGCAGGCTCCTCGTGCTGGTGGCGGCCACCCTGGCGGCCGTCGTGGCGATCCCTCCGACCCCCGTGTCCGCCCTGACCGGACCGGGCCCCAACCAGGCGGTGCGGACCCGCAGCTACCCCGATCCGTTCGTGCTGCGGGTCGACGGCACGTTCTACGCCTACGCCACCGACGGCGACCTCGGCGAGGTCCAGCTCATCCGGTCGACCAACCTGGTCGACTGGTCCCCCGTGGGCAGCGCCCTCGGCGCTGCACCCTCCTGGGCCCAGGCCGACGACGTGTGGGCCCCGTCGGTGGCGCGGATCAGCGCCTCGTCCTACGTGCTGTACGCCTCCTTCGTCCGCTCGAGCACTGGCAAGCGCTGCATCGGCACCGCCACCGCCTCCTCGCCCGAGGGCCCGTTCCAGGGGACCGCCACCCCGATCGTGTGCGACGACGCCCGCAACGGCGTCATCGACCCCGAGGTCTTCGTGTCGGGATCCAGCCGCCATCTGCTCTGGAAGACCGAGGGCGTGCCCGGCACCGAGCCGCCGGCGGTGTACTCCCAGCCCCTGGCGGCCGACGGGCTCGGCCTGACGGGATCGCCGGCGCCGATCTTCGAGTCCCGCCAGCCCTGGGAGGGCACGCTCATCGAGAACCCGTCGATGGTCACCGAGGGCGGGCGGACCTACCTCTTCTACTCCGGCAACGAGTGGGAGTCGGACCGCTACGGCATCGGGTGGGCGCTCTGTGGCGGGCCCCAGGGCCCGTGCGTCGCCCCGCCCAACCGCCCGCTGCTCACCTCCGAGCCGGGCATCCTCGGTCCCGGCGGCGGTTCGGCCTTCCGCGACGACGAGGGCCTTTGGATGGCCTTCGCGGCGTGGACCGATCCCGCCCGGGTGACCGAGGACGGCGGCGGCCAACGCGCCCTGTTCCTCCGTCGCCTGACCTTCACCGGGGGCCGACCGCTCCTCGCCGGCAAGGAGCCACCGTTCACGACCCGCTGGGCCGGGAACGACCGCTACGAGACGGCGGCCGCGTTCTCGGCCATGACGGTGCAGTCGGCCCGCCCGATCACCTACGTGGCCACCGGCGCCACCTTCCACGACGCGCTGATCGCCGCCCCCGCCGCCGGCGTCGAGCGCTCGCCGGTGCTGCTCGTCGAGCGCGACCGCATCGCCCCCTCGGTCCGCGCCGAGCTCGCCCGCGTGCACCCCGGGCACATCGTCGTCATGGGCGGACCCGACGTCATCTCCGACGCCGTCTACGCCGAGCTGCGCGCCATGGTGTCGAGCGACGACGCCATCCATCGCGAGGTCGGGATCAACGTGTACCACCGGTCGGCGCTCGTGTCCCGGAACACCCACGCGCCGGGCGTCGGCGTGGCGTTCGTCGCCACCGGTGCCGCCTTCCCCGACGCCCTCGCGGGCGGCGCCGCCGGCGCCCACCGCGCCGGCCC
>DATLFP010000249.1:0-7373 GCA_035540955.1 Acidimicrobiales bacterium | reverse complement strand
CAGCGGATCGGGTTCGCCGGGCTCCCCGTCGTCTCGTCCGTCGCCGTCGTCGGCGAGCCGAGCGTGATGCCCGAGGGCTTCCAGCCGTCGTCCAACGCCGCCGCCCGCGCCGACCTGCTGCGCGCCATCGCCAAGGCCAAGTCGAGTCTCAC
Organism: Acidimicrobiales bacterium; assembly: GCA_035540955.1. Taxonomy (GTDB): domain Bacteria; phylum Actinomycetota; class Acidimicrobiia; order Acidimicrobiales; family CADCSY01; genus DATLFP01. The sequence continues at coordinate 7,221 of DATLFP010000249.1, read as the reverse complement.
CATGATCTCGGTGCTGCTGTGGCTGGTGGCGGCATCGATCATCGGCGCCGTCGTCTACCTCTCGGCCCTCGAGCGCCAGCGGGACTTCGCTGTGTTCAAGGCGACCGGCGTCGCCACCCGCTCGATCCTGGCCGGCATGGTCCTGCAGGCCGCGGTGCTGGCGGTGGTGGCCGCCGTCCTCGGCAGCATCATCGGCTCGCTGATCGGACCTCGATTCCCCATGATCGTCTCCCTCGAGCTCCGCGCCCACCTGACCCTGCCGCTCGTCGCGGTCGGGATCGGCGTGCTGTCGAGCGCCGCCGGGCTGCGGCGGATCGCGAGGATCGATCCCGCGCTCGCCTTCGGGGGGCCGTGATGGGCGACCTCGTCGTCGACGACCTCACCATCCAGTACTCGAGCAACGGGTACGCAGTGCGGCCGATCGAGCATCTCGACCTCCACGCCCCCGCCGGCTCGCTGGTGCTGCTGCTCGGCCCGAGCGGCTGCGGCAAGACATCGCTGCTGTCCTGCCTCGGTGGGATCCTCCGGCCCCGGTCGGGGACCATCCACTTCGGCGACCTCGAGGTCACCTCGCTCCGGGGCGAGGCGCTCACCGCCTACCGCCGGGCGACGGTCGGCATCGTGTTCCAGGCCTTCAACCTCGTCCCCAGCCTCTCGGCCCGCGAGAACGTGGTGGTGCCGCTCCGGGCCGCCGGCTGGAGCCGGCGCGACGCCCGTAGCCGGGCCGACGCCCTGCTGGCCCAGGTCGGCCTCGCCGACCGAGCCGCGCACCTTCCCGGTGACCTCTCCGGCGGCCAGCAGCAGCGGGTCGCGGTGGCGCGAGCGCTGGCCCTCGACCCGCCGCTCCTCATCGCCGACGAGCCCACCGCCCACCTGGACTACGTCCAGGTGGAGGAGGTGCTGAAGGTGCTGCGCACCCTCGCCGCCGGCGACCGCGTCGTCGTGGTCGCCACCCACGACCAGCGACTCCTCCCCCTCGCCGATCAGGTGGTCGAGCTCGTGCCCGCCGTCTCGATGTCGGAGCGGGAACCCGAGCAGGTGCGGCTCCGCGCCGGCGAGGTCCTCTTCTCCCAGGGCGCGTGGGGCGAGCTGATCTACGTCGTCGAGCGGGGCGAGATCGAGATCGTCGTCGAGCGCGACGACGGCTCCGAGGAGCTGCGCGCCGTGGTGCCGGCCGGTGAGTACTTCGGCGAGTTCGGCCCGCTGTTCGGGATGCCCCGATCGGCAACGGCCCGGGCCCGCAGCGCGGCGACCGTCACCGGCTACAGCACCCGCGACTTCCGGGAGCGCGTGCAGACGGCCGACGCGCTGGCGGTGCCGGCCCGTTCGAGACGCCGGGTCAGCGCGAAGGCCTGACCTGGAGCCCGGCGGCGGCCAGGACCTCCTTGGCCTCGGCCACGGTGTGCTCGCCGAAGTGGAAGATCGACGCCGCCAGCACCGCATCGGCGCCGCCCTCGATCACCCCCTCCACGAGGTGGTCGAGGGTGCCCACGCCGCCGCTGGCGATGACCGGGATCGAGGTGGCGTCGGCGATGGCCCGGGTGAGCGGGAGGTCGAAGCCGTCGCGCGTGCCGTCGCGATCCATCGACGTGAGCAGGATCTCGCCGGCCCCGAGGCGCTGCGCCACCATCGCCCAGGTGACGGCGTCGAGACCCGTCGGGGTCCGGCCTCCATGCGTGAAAACTTCGTATCTTCCGCCCACGGAGGTCCGGTCCGGCGCGGTGGGCTGGACCTCCGTGGACGGGACATGACGCGCGTCGATGGCGACCACCACGCACTGGGAGCCGAACACGTCGGCGATCTCGGCGATCAACGCCGGTCGCTCGACGGCCGAGGTGTTCACGCTCACCTTGTCGGCGCCGGCCCGGAGCAGCCGGCGGGCGTCCTCGACCGAGCGGATGCCGCCGCCGACGGTCAGGGGGATGAACACCTCCTCGGCGGTGCGGCTGACGACGTCGACCATCGTGTCGCGGGCATCGGACGAGGCGGTGATGTCGAGGAAGATCACCTCGTCGGCGCCCATCTCGTCGTAGCGCGCCGCCAGCACGACGGGGTCGCCCGCCTCCCGGAGGTCGACGAAGTTGACGCCCTTGACCACCTGGCCGTCGCGGACGTCGAGGCACGGGATGACGCGCACCACGTTCATGGCGGCCTCACGCGAGCGCCACCAGGTCGAGCAGGTCGTCGCGCATGTAGTCGAGGGTCCCGTCGGGGAGCAGCAGCACTCGCTGCGGCCGGAGCTCGCGCACGAACTCGGGATCGTGGCTCACGATCACCATCGCGCCCTTCCACGAGGCCAGCGCGTCGCCGACCGCCGCGCGGGATGGCGGGTCGAGGTTGTTGGTGGGCTCGTCGAGCAGGAGCAGGTTGTGGCGCCCGGCGGTGAGGAGGGCGAGCGACAGCTTGGTCTTCTCCCCGCCCGAGAGCGTGCCGGCGTCCTGGAACGCCATCTCGCCGGTGAGGCCGAACATCCCCAGGAGTCCCCGCAGCTCCGACAGCGTGCCGGCCCGGTGCTCCTGGATGTGCTCGAGCAGCGTGGTGCCCGCCCGCAGGTTCTCGTGCTCCTGTGCGTAGTAGCCGACCGACACGTTGAACCCGAAGCGGAACTCGCCGAGGTCGGCGTCGGTCTGGCCGGCGAGGATCCGGAGCAGGCTCGTCTTGCCGGCGCCGTTCAGCCCCATGACGAGGAGCCGCTCGCCCCGCTCGATCGCGAAGCTCACGTCCTCGAAGATCGTCGGCCCGCCGTAGGACTTGGCCAGATCGCTGACCTCGAGGACGACGCGACCGGCCGACGGGGGGTCGGGCAGGCGGACGCTGATGTGCCGCTCGGCCTTCGGCCCCTCGACCCGCTGCGTCTCGAGCCGCTCGACCCGGTGGTCGAGCACCTTCGCCTTGCGGGTGCGCTGGCCGCCCTGCCCGCGCATCTTGTCGGCGAGCGTCGAGAGCCGGACGATCTCGGCCGTCTGGGCCGCCGCCTGCTTCGCGAGGCGCTTCTCGTCGAGCGCGCGTGCCTGGCGGTACTGCGAATAGGTGCCCTTGTACTCCGTGAGGCTCCCGCCGTCGGCGTGCGGGTCCCGCTCGAGGTGGAGCACGCGGGTGATCGCCTCGTCGAGCAGCTCGAGGTCGTGACTGATGACGAGCAGCGCCCCCCGGTACCCGCGGAGGAACCCCATGAGCCAGGTCTTGGCATCGACGTCGAGGTGGTTGGTGGGCTCGTCGAGCAGGAGCACGTCGCTGCCGCCGAACAGGATGCGAGCCAGCTCGACGCGCCGGCGCTCGCCGCCGGAGAGCACCTTCAGCGGGAGGTCGACGCGGTCGGCGGTGAGGCCGAGGCCGGCCACGATGCGCCGCACCTCCGCCTCGGCGGCGTAGCCGCCCTTCCGCTCGAACTCGTCGTGCGCGCGGGCGTGGCGGGCGACGTTGGCCTCGCTCGGGTCCTCCTCCATCCGCAGCCGGAGCTTCTCCATGCGCACCACGACCTCGTCGAGCTGGCGGCCGCCGAGCACGTGCTGGAGGGCGGTCTCCGCGCTGACGTGGGCGGAGCGACGGGGGTCCTGGTTGAGGTAGCCGAGCGCCCCCGTGCGGCTGACCGAGCCCGCCACCGGCTGCGCCTCGCCGGCGAGGACCTTGAGCATGCTGGTCTTGCCCGCCCCGTTGCGCCCCACGAGCCCGACCTTGTCGCCGACGTGCACGGTGAAGGACGCGCCGACGACGGTCTTGCGCCCTCCCACCTCCACGGCGACGTCGACGGCCCGAAGCACCGCACAAGTGTGGTCGCTGGCGGCGTAGGTTCCGCATCCATATGGCGAAGCCGTCGCCGGACTTCGAGGCCGCCCTGCAGGAGCGGCTCGCCTCGGTGGCCCCGCTGGCCGCCCGGATGCGGCCCCGCACCCTCGACGAGATCGCCGGGCAGGCCCATCTCCTGGGCGACGGTGCGCCGCTTCGAGCCCTGATCGAGACCGACTCGCTGTCCTCGATCATCCTCTGGGGTCCGCCCGGCACCGGCAAGACCACGATCGCCCGGGTGATCGCCACCCGGACCGACCGGGAGTTCGTCGCCCTCTCGGCGGTGACGGCCGGCGTGAAGGACGTGCGGGAGGTGACCGAGGCGGCGCGGCAGCGGCTGGTCGAGGAGGAGCGGGGAACGATCCTGTTCCTCGACGAGGTGCACCGCTTCAACAAGTCCCAGCAGGACGCGCTCCTGCCGGCGGTCGAGGCCGGCCTCCTCACGCTGATCGGCGCCACCACCGAGAACCCGTTCTTCGAGGTGAACGCTCCGCTCATCAGCCGCTCGACGCTGTTCCGCCTCACCCCTCTGTCCGACGAGGAGGTCGCCACCGTCGTGGAGCGAGCGCTTCTCGCCGAGGTGGCCACGGCGTCGCCGGACGCCCTCGACCATCTCGTCGATCTCGCGGGCGGCGACGCCCGCGCCGCGCTCACGACGCTCGAGGTGGCGCTGGCGCTCGCCCGGTCGGAGTCGCGCGATCAGGTGACGCTCACCGACGTCGAGCGCGCTCGTCAGGCCCGCGTGCTCCGGTATGGCGAGGACGAGCACTTCGACATCATCTCGGCGTTCATCAAGGCCATCCGGGGGTCAGACCCCGACGCCGGCCTCTACTGGCTCACCCGGATGCTCGAGGCCGGCGAGGACGCCCGCTACATCGCCCGGCGGCTGGTGATCCTCGCCTCCGAGGACGTCGGGATGGCCGACTCGAACGGCCTCGTCGTGGCCGATGCCGCGGCGCGCGCCGTCGAGTTCGTCGGGCTTCCCGAGGCCGCGCTCAACCTCGGCCACGCCGTCATCTACCTGGCCACGGCGCCGAAGTCGAACACGGTGATGGCGGCGATGGCGCGGGCCGGCGGTGACGTGCGGGGGCGGAAGGAGGGGGCGGTGCCGCCGTACCTGAAGAGCCAGCACCCCTACCAGCGCAACAAGCTGCAGGAGGGTGGCGGCTACCGCTACCCGCACAGCGACCCGAGCGGGTTCGTCGCCCAGGAGTACCGGCCGGCGGAGATCGCCGGCGACATCGGGTCGGCCGAACGGCGCCTGTACTACCGCCCGTCTCCGCACGGCGCCGAGGCCGAGGTCGCCGAGCGGCTGCGGCGGTGGTGGGGCGACGCCCCCTACGACGCCGAGCAGTGGCACGAGTTCGAGAAGTTCAAGGACCCCGGCCGCTGACCCGGACCGGCCCCGGAGGTGCTCAGATCGGCGAGTCGGGCGGCGCCGGCAGGCCGGGCAAGGTGTCCCGGCGCGGGATGCCCTTCGGCCACACCTCGCCGAGGAGGATGTCCTTGACCGCCGTCATGCCCCCGAGGTTCGGGTGGACCGGCGCGGCGGCGTTCACCGGCACGATCGGCTCCACCCAGCGGATCAGCGGGAGGTCGCACGCCGTGTGGCCGGCGCTCGGGCCGTAGACGTCGACGTAGGTGGTGGCGCCGCTGTAGCTGCGGTCGGGCGCTTCGGCCACCGACTGGATCATGCCGTTGAGCGCCTCCTGGATGCCGCGCAGGTACTGCGCATCCTCCTCGCCCACGCCCATCGCCTCACAGCTGGCGGTGGGACCGATCTTGAAGATCCCGGAGTAGCCGAGCACGAAGATGTCGGCGCCCGGCGAGCGCCGGTGGATCTCCTCGAGCACCGCGGCGATCCGCTCGTAGGTGGTCTCGATCCGCTCGAACGGCTGCAGCGCCTCGACCGCCTGCCGGCACCCGGGGCCGCGGATGGCGCCCTCGCCGCAGGTGGTGGCGAGGCCCCCGAAGCCGATGTCGTTCCCGCCGATCTGCAGCGTCACGATGTCGGTGTCGGGTCGCAGGGCGTCGAGCTGCGGCGGGTTGCCGGGGTGACCGGTGTAGCCGAAGGACCCGCCGTACTCCGCGAACTCCTCCTCGGGCGACACACCGTGGGTCTCCCACATGTGCTTGGTGCTGGCCCCGCTGCAGGTCACGTCGGTGAGCTCGAGGTCGAGCTCGCGGGCGACCTGGTGGGCGTAGTTGTTGCTCGACCGCAGGCACCCCCAGGGCTGCTCGTACTGCACGGGGACGAGCGGCCCGGACGCGAACGAGTCGCCCAGGGCCACCAGCGACTTCGGGCCGGCGTTGGCGCTCGGTGCCCCGACGGCGACCGGCTGGACCGCCAGCGAGGCCACGGCGACGGCGCAGAAGGCGACGAGGGCGCGCACGCGCCGATGGGTGCGGGTCGAAGGAGTCACGGAGGGTGGTTCGACGCTTCGCCCGCATCCGCCTGCGCCCCACCGGGAGGCGGCCAGGGCGACGGTTCGTCACGTCGGCGCACGTTGGGTGACTGTCACACCTGGTCGGGAGAATGGGTGCATGTCGGACATGCGGGTGGGTGGAGGGGTGGGTGGCGCGGAGCTGTCGTCGACGTCGACGGAGCTGTTGGAGCACGAGGCGACGACGTTGGCGGGGCAGATCGCGGCGGCGACGTGCCGGTTCCTGTTGGTGGTGGCGGAGCTGGACGGGCGGGAGGCGTGGGCGCAGTGGGGGTGCCGGTCGATGGCGCACTGGCTGTCGTGGCGGTGCTCGTTGAGCATGATCACCGCCCGGGAGCACGTGCGCGTCGCGCAAGCCCTGCCGATGTTGCCGGCGATCACGGCGGCGTTCGAGCGGGGCGAGCTGTCGTATTCGAAGGTGCGGGCGCTGGTGCGGGTGGCGACGGCGGAGAGCGACGCCGAGCTGGCCGAGCTGGCCGCCACCGCGACCGCGGCGCAGTTGGAGCGGATCATCCGCGCCACGGCCATCGCGATGGGTGACCCGGCCCGCCAGGCCGATCTCCGGGCCTTCACCTCCAGCGCCGACGACGACGGGTTGGGGGTGGTGCGGGCCCGGGTGCTCATCGACGAGCTCGCCGTCATCGACACCGCCATCGCCAAGGCGTTGCCGGAGCCGGATTCTTCCGCGGAAGAATCGCTCGCCCAGCGGCGAGCCACCGCCCTGGTGCGGATCTGTGAGTCCTACCTCGTGCACGGCGACGGCGCCCGCAACCCGGCGGTGCGCAACAACGCCGTCGTCCACGTCCACGTCGACCCCGACGGCGTCCAGCGCGCGGTGACCGAGGCCGGCGTGCCGGTCCATCCCGAGACCGCCCGCCGGCTGCTGTGCGACAGCCGGGTCGAGGGGATGCTCGGCGACCTCGACACCCCCATCAGCACCGGCCGGGCCAACCGGACCGTGAACCGCAAGCAACGACGAGCCGTCACCAAG
>DATLFP010000248.1:0-10480 GCA_035540955.1 Acidimicrobiales bacterium | reverse complement strand
ACGCCGAGTAGGTGAACCCGTGGGTGCCGACGTACCACGACGACTGGTCGGGGAGGGCACCGTCGAGCCCGGCGAAGGCCTTGGCCCACTTCTCGGTGGCGCCGAACACGACGGCGTAGGGGAGGTACTCGCTGAAGAGGTGCTGCTGCTCGGCGAAGCGGGCCCGGTCGCGCTCGGAGTCGTCGATGAACCGCTTGAAGCCGAGCGTGCGGACGAGCGCGCCCGTGCCGGCGGCGGTCCGGTACGGCATGCGCCCCGACAGTGCGATGAGCAGCACACCCCCGATGACGATCGGGATGGGCACGAGCCCGAGCGTGGTGGTGGCGGCGGCGAGGACGGTCAGCCCGACGCCGACGACGGCGACGGCGATCCCAATGCCGATCCATTGGGCGCGCGTGGTCTGGGGGCTGTGACGGAACCAGTGCCGGTCGAGCGCGTCCTCGTAGAGCGCCGCCTGCACCTTGGCCAGACGCTTGGCGAACTTCTCCTTGAGGTCGCTCAGCTCGACCTCGTCTCCCCGCCCCTGGAAGAGTCCGTTGAGCAGCAGCCGCTCGTACTTGAGGAGCGCGTCGTCGGGCTTCTTGAGCCGCACGAGCCGCCAGTCGGCCTTGGAGAACCAACCCGACTTCGGGATCTCTTCGATGCGCAGGTAGCCGCGAACGGCGAGGTCGATGATCGTGGCGGTGACGTCGAGGGGGTTGGCCCGCTCGTCGATCAGCGTGCCGACCTGACCGGGCCGCAGGCCGTCGGGCGGCTCGACCTGCACCGGGTGGTCGTCGCGCCCGAACAGCGGCACCCGCTCGTGGTCGTCGTCGCGCTGGGCGAAGGCGACGTCGACGGCGGACCCGACTGCCTGCCGGTCGCGCCCCACCTTCCAGGCGAGCACGCCGACCCCGGCGATCACCAGCCCCAGCAGCCCGCCGGCGAGCCCCAGTGTGGCGGGGGTGGCCGAGAAGGCGCGGGCCGCCGACCATCGCTCCTCGAGGATCGGCTCGGTCGAGGTGACGCTGCCGAGCGGCAGGGCGACGACGAAGGTGAGGGCCTCGTACGGGGCGAGCACCCGCTGGGCGAAGGTCGCGGTGCGCCCCTCGTGCCCGCTCGACTCGCACGGGAGCGACGAACCCTGCGGGCCGGTGAAGCAGGCGACGGCGCGGATGGTGGCGGGAGCGTGGACGGTGACCGACGCATCGGCGATGGGCGCCGCCCAGTCTGCGCCGATCGCGTTCCAGTAGAGCTCGACGTGACCCTCGAAGCCGTTGAGACCGCCCTCGATCCGGTAGGCGATGCGGTACTCGTGGGGACCGGTGATGAAGCGGTCGGGGTCGCCGATGCGCAGCCGGGTGGTGCCGCCGGGGCCGTCCTCCCGCTGGACCTGAGCGGGCGCCGTCGGGGAGGACACCGCGACGTCGCGCAGCCGGTAGACGCGATCGTGGGTGTTGTCGTAGCGCAGGCGGGTGGGGATGTCGCGGAAGATGCCGCGCCGCTGGTTGCCACCGAAGTCGTAGACGATCGTCTCGACGATCAGGAGATCGCCGTCGGGCTCGATGGTGGTGACGACGTCGTAGCGGTTGATCCGCTCGCTGCCGGACTGCGCGTGAGCGGATCCGGGCGCGCCGAGGAGCGTGACGAGCGCGATGAGCACGACCGCGAGCTTGGCCATGCGGTGCACGCTACGGCCGAGTCGCGTCGCGGGCGCATCGCGGTCGCTGCACCGCATGCACCACCACTCGCAGAGCCTCAGGCGCAGTCGGCGGCGATGCTCGAGAGGGCGACGCCGCGGCGAGCCTGGCGCAGCGTGTGCTGGTCGAGCCCGTTGGTCGTGTACCCGAAGGACAGGCCGGAGTCGGGATCGGCCCAGGCGATCTGACCGCCGGCACCGCCATGGCCGAACATCCGGGGCGAGCCGGTCTTGCCGAAGCCCCGCATGTTGCCGCGCCCGTCGTCACCGGCCACGACGACGCCCAGCGCCCGGCTGGCGGGCACGCCGAACAGGCGGTCGGGGACCATCGAGCGCACGGTGCCGGTGGCGTCGCGCAGCACGTCGACGTCGAACATCGACCCGGGGTTGAGGAGCAGCGCCTGGTAGTAGGTGGCGAGATCGGCCGCCGTCATCACGCCCCCGCCGCCGGGCACGCCGACCTCGCGCACGTCGGGCTCGTTGAAGCTGATGAGGGCCTCGGGGGTGACCTCGGTGACCGGCATCGACTCGATGCCCAGCACCGCCATCAGCTCGTCGGCGGTGGGCGGCTCGCCGACGTTGACGAGGGTGGCGATGCCCTCCTGCTCGTCGCGGGGGATACCGAGGACGCGCCGGGCGATGCCGGCGGGTCGGGTGACGCGCGCCTCCACGACGTCGCGGAAGTCCTCGCCGGTGACCCGCTCGATGATCTCGGCCAGCACCCAGTGGGCCGACGTGGCGTGGTACTCGTAGGAGGTGCCCGGCTCCCAGTTGAGCCGCCACTGCGCGAACCGCGTGGTGCGCCCCTCGCGGGTGGCGCCGTCGCGGAAGTCCATCGGCGCGTGGGGGAAGCCCGAGGTGTGCAGCATCACCTGCTCGACGGTGATGTCCTCCTTGCCGTTGGTGGCGAACTCGGGGATGTAGTCGGCGACCCGCTTGCCGACGTCGACCTTCCCCTCGCCGATCAGCACCCAGACGGCACCGGCCACGAACGCCTTCGTCGAGGAGAAGATCGCGTAGCGGGTCTCGTTGGTCTCGTTGCCGAACGTCTCGAACACCTCGACGGTCCCGTCGACGGCGAGTGCCACCTGGCACGAGGGGAGCAGCCCCTCGTCGACCTCACGGCGGGCCCGGGTGAGGAGCTGGTCGACCTTGTCCTGCTTCAGCCGCGTCATGCCGGCATCCTCCCAGATCAGGCGGGGCGGGGGCCGGCCTCGACGAGCTCGCCCAGCGCGTCGACCCAGCCGGGCTCGGCGTTCCAGGACTGGATCAGCCAGGTGACGCCGGCCGCCGCGTACTCGGCGGGCGTGTGCTCCCAGTGGGCGGCGACGACGACGTCGAAGGGCGCCGTCGTCACCCGCTGCCCACGGCAGAACTCGACGATCGTGCGCACGTCGTCGGGTCGGCACAACCCGATGCCCTCGGTCGACGCCATGAGCGGCGCCACGCCGTCCCACCGGGCCGCCCGCTCGAACGGGCGCCGGTTCGGCCACCGCCCGGCGACCCAGACGGGCGGGCGCGGCTGCTGCACCGGGGCCGGCTGCAGCGTGGTGTCGACCTGGTAGTGCTCGCCCTCGTGGCGCACGTGCTCGCCCGACCAGAGGGCGCTGATCAGGTCGAGGCTCTCGTCGAGCATCTCGGCCCGGAGGCCGTCGTCGGAGCGCTCGCCGAAGGCCTCGAAGTCGCGGTCGACGGGCACGCCGAGGCCGACCCCGAGCACCGCCCGCCCGCCGGACAGGTGATCGAGGGTCGCCACCTCCTTCGCCACGTGCCAGGGCCGGCGCCGCGACAGCGGGGTGACCATCGTGCCCAACCGTACCGACGACGTGGCCTGGGCGATCGCGCCGAGCACGACCCAGGGGTCGACGGTGGGCAGGTCGTCGGTGAAGTAGGTGAGGTGATCCCAGAGGAACACGCCGTCCCACCCGGCGGCTTCGGCCGTCACCGCCAGCTCGACGAGCACCGCCGGCTCAGCCATGTTGGGCATGTTGACGGCCTGGCGCACGGGTCATCGCTACCACCCCGCCGTGACACGCTGGAGGGATATGGCTGACTACCGCCCCCCGCTCGAGGACATCCGCTTCGTGCTCCGCAACGTCGTCGATCTGGCCGCCCTCACCGACGCCGACGCCGTCGACGGCCTGCTCGAGGAGGCGGGGCGGTTCTTCGCCCAGGAGATCGCGCCGACCAACCGAGCGGGCGACCTGGAGGGGTTGACCCTCGAGGACGGTGCCGTCACCACCCCGTCCGGGTTCAAGGAGGCCTACCGGCGCTACGTCGACGCCGGCTGGGGAGCGGTCCCCTTCGACCCCGAGTACGGCGGCGGGGGCTTCCCGTGGCTGGTCGCCATCGCCCTCCAGGAGATGATCACCTCGGCGAACATGTCGTTCTCGATGGCGCCGCTGCTCACTCAGGGCGCCATCGAGATGCTCGCCCACCACGCCAGCGAGGCGCAGCGCAACGAGTACCTGCCCAACATGGTGTCGGGGGCATGGACGGGCACGATGAACCTCACCGAGCCCCAGGCCGGCTCCGACGTCGGCGCCGTCCGGACGAAGGCCGAGCCCCGCGCCGACGGCACCTACGGCATCACCGGGCAGAAGATCTTCATCACCTTCGGCGAGCACGACCTGACGGAGAACATCATCCACCTCGTCCTGGCCCGCACCCCCACCGCCCCGCCCGGCACCAAGGGGATCTCGTGCTTCATCGTCCCGAAGGTGCTCGCCGACGGCACCCGCAACGCCGTGACGTGCGTCGGTCTCGAGCACAAGATGGGCATCCACGCCAGCCCCACGTGCGTGCTCGCCTACGAGGACGCCACCGGCTACCTCATCGGCGAGGAGAACGAGGGCATGCGGTTCATGTTCACGATGATGAACAACGCCCGCCTCTCGGTCGGCCTCCAGGGGCTGGCGATCGGCGAGCGCGCCTACCAGGACGCCCGGGCCTACGCCCGGGAGCGACTCCAGGGGCGGGCGCCGGGGACGCCGCCGGGGACCCAGAGCCCGATCGTCGAGCACGCCGACGTCCGCCGGATGCTGCTCACCATGCGGTCGCTCGTCGAGGCGATGCGCGGCCTCGTGTACCTCAACGCCGAGTCGATCGACCTGGCGCGTGCCGGCGACGAGGCCCGGCAGGAGCTGGCCGACCTCCTCACGCCCATCACCAAGGGGTGGTGCACCGACATGGGCGTCGAGGTGACCTCGCTCGCCGTGCAGGTCCACGGCGGCATGGGCTACATCGAGGAGACCGGCGTGGCCCAGCACTACCGCGACGCCCGCATCCCCCCGATCTACGAGGGCACCAACGGCATCCAGGCGATGGACCTCGTGGGCCGCAAGCTGCCGATGCGGGGTGGCGGCGTGGTGAAGGACCTGCTGGCGCGGATGGGCGACGGCGCCAGCCCGGCGCTCGCCGACGCCGTCGCCGCCGTCGGGGAGGCGACCGACTGGTTGATCGAGCACGGTCTCGCCGACCCGCAGGACGCCCTCGCCGGCTCGGTGCCGTACCTGCGCATGTGGGGCGTGACCCTGGGGTCGTGGCTGCTGGCCCGGTCGGCGGCGGCCGCCGGCCCCGGCAGCGACAAGGAGGTCGTGAGCCGGTTCTTCGACGCCCACGTGCTGCCCCAGGCCCGGGCGGCCCTGCCGGGCGTGACCGCCGGCGCCGGCGTGCTGTACGAGATCGCGGACCTGTAGAGATCGCAGAGCCGTCGAGATCGCAGAGCCGTAGAGATCGCAGAGCCGTCACATCGCGGAGCCGTAACCGGGCCGTCGCCGTCCCTCCACAATCCCAGGCCGTCAACGCCCCGGATGGGTCATGGACGGGTCATTTGTGACGGAAGTATTGCTGCCTGACTCCCATTCCGTGTCGGAACCCGCTACCTTGCCCCGGTCTGTTACGACCGGGTGACGGAGTAGGCGGCACCCGGCACGAGCTCAGGGAGACATCACCTCATGCAGTCGCGCCGGTTGCGGCCCGTAGCCGCCCTGACGCTTGCCTTGCTGGCGGCCCCGTTCCTGGCCGCCTCGGCGGTGGCCCAGACCGACGCCCCGGCCGGACCGGTCAAGAAGCTGACCGTGGTCAGCTGGCTCAGCACCACCACCGACTCGGTGCGCCTCGCGGTGCGACTCACCACCAAGGCCACGGAGACCGTGACCCGACCCGACCAGGCCAAGCCCCTCCCGGCGGTTCGGGCCGAGGGTCCGCCCCCGCCGATGGCGCCGCCGTCGGTCACCGATCCCTCGACCTGGATCTGGCCCGCCGACGGCCCGGTCACCTCGCCCTTCGGGCGACGGTGGGGCCGGATGCACGAGGGCGTCGACATCGACGCGGCCTACGGGAGCCCGGTGGTCGCCGCCCACCGCGGGACCGTCGTGCAGGCCGGCTGGGGGATGCGGGGCTACGGCCGCGTCGTGCACATCGACCACGGCGACGGGCTGCTCACGAGCTACAACCATCTCGCCTCGATCTCGGCGACCGTCGGCCAGGTCGTCGAGCAGGGCGCGGTCGTGGGCACCGTCGGTGCGTCGGGGAGCGTCACCGCCGCCCACCTCCACTACGAGGTGCGCGAGCACGGGGTCGCCCGCAACCCGGCGACGTGGCTCCCGGCCGGCGGAGCGTCGACCGCCGGCAACCCCGGCTAGCGGTCGATCCCGGAGACGGACGGTCAGTCCGCCAGCAGCGCCCGGGCGATGTGGGTGATCTGGATCTCGTCGGTCCCCGCGTAGATCTGCAGCACCTTGGCGTCGCGGGCGAGCTGCTCGACCCGGAACTCGGCCATGTAGCCGTTCCCCCCGAACAGCTGCACCGCTTCGAGTGCCACCTCCATCGCGGCGCGTGCCGAGTAGAGCTTCATGGCCGACGCCTCGGCGAGGCTGAGCCCCTTGCCGGCGGCGCCCATCTCGAGGGTGCGGAACACGAGGTTCTGCACGTTGAGCCGGGCGACCTCCATGCGGGCCAGCTTCTCCTGGATCAGCTGGAACTGGCCGATGGGCTGACCGAACTGCACGCGGTTCTTCGCGTAGTCGATCGACAGGTCGAGGCACTCCTCGATGATCCCGAGTGCCATCGCGGCCACGCCCGATCGCTCCATCGAGAAGGTGTCCTTGGCACCCTCGCGGCCGCCCTTCGCGTCCTCGGTCTCGCCGATGAGCCGATCGCGCCCGACCCGGACGTCGGACAGGAACAGCTGGCCGGTCGGGCTCGAGTGCATGCCCATCTTGCGCAGCGGCGGGCTCTGCTCGAGACCGGGCATGCCCCGGTCGAGCACGAAGGACAGCACCTTGCGCTCGGCCGGCGGGTTGCCTTCGTCGAGCTTGCAGATGAACACGATCGTGTCCGCATAGGGCCCGTTGGTGATGAAGGTCTTCGAGCCGTTCAGCAGGTACTCCTCGCCGTCGCGGCGCGCCGTCGACTTCATGGAACCGAAGGCGTCGGAACCGGAGTCGGGCTCGGTGATGGCCCAGGCGCCGATCTTGTCGAGGGTCAGGAGGTCGCCCGCCCACCGCTCCTTCTGGGCGGTGGTGCCCCGCGACATGATCGCCGAGGCGGTGAGCCCCATCGACACCCCCATGGCGGTCACCATGCCCGGACACACCCGGCACAGCTCGATGATCGGGATGAGCGTCATCCCGGCACCGCCTCCACCCCGGCCCTCGCCATCTGCCTCGCCACCTGTCTCGCCACCGTCATCCCGGGCCGGGCGGGACTCGCCCGCCTTCTCGGCGGCGATGCGGCGCTCGAAGCCCGCCCGCGCCATCTGATCCATGCCGAAGGTCTTGAACAGCTTGCGGAGGATGTCGTAGGGCGGGAGGTCGCCGTGCTCGAGGGCCTCGACGTGGGGGCGGATCTCCTTGTCGACGAACTGGCGGACCGCGTCGCGGATCATCTGCTGCTCTTCGGACCATTCGTACATGGCCCGACGGTAGGCCCCGCCGGCGGCCGGCGGCCAAGCGGCGGCCCTTCACCAGGCCCACCCCTCGCCTCCCGGCCGGCCGAGTCGAACGTCACACCGTCAGGTGACCCTTGACACGGTGACAACGGGACCCCGGCGTGTCAGGCTCGAACCATGAATCTCGCTCGACGTGGGGGCTCGGCGCTCGACACCGCGGACACCGTGCTGGCGGTCGTCGTCGGCGTGATCGCGGTGATGGCGGTGCTGTGGATCCTGTCCTGGATCATCGGTGCGGTCATGTTCCTCGTGAAGGTCGCCGTCGTCGGTCTCGTGATCGCCGGCGTCGTCGCCCTGGTGACCCGCAACAAGTCCTAGGCGCGCACGTCCTCGACGCGTCGTAGGTTGCGGGGATGATCCCCGCGACAACCGAAGACGTCACCGCCGCGTGGATGGCCGAGACCCTCGGCCTCCCCATCACCGCCATCGATGCCGAGCCCATCGGTGTCGGCGTCGGTCTGCTCGGTGACCTCCTCCGCGTGCGCCTCGACTACGACGGATCCCGACCGGCGGAGGCGCCCGAGTCGGTGATCGTGAAGCTGCCGACCCACGCCCCGGCGAACAAGGCGATCGGGATGGCGCTGCAGTTCTACGAGCGGGAGGTCCGGTTCTTCCAGCACGTCGCGCCGAGCGCCGAGCTGCGCATCCCGAGGGCGTGGCACGCCGCCATGGACGTGGAAGCCGGCCGGTTCGTGCTCGTGCTCGAGGACCTGTCGCACCTCGAGCTCGCCGATCAGGTGGCGGGCATGACCGTCGACCAGGCCAAGCGGGCGGTCGCCGCCATCGCCCGGTTCCACGCGCAGTGGTGGGACACCGAGGCGCTCGAGGCCCTCGACTGGCTGCCCACCTCCGATCACCCGATCACGATGCAGGCGGCCACGATGTACCGCGACGCGTGGCCGGCGTTCGTGGAGAAGTGGGGGCACGTCGTTCCCGAGGGTGGGCTCGCGGTCGGCGAGCGGGTGCGCGACGTGTTCGACGCGATGCTCGTCGAGCTGGCGCGCCCGCCCCGCACGATCGTGCACACCGACTTCCGGCTCGACAACCTGTTCTTCGGCCCCGACGAGGTGGCGGTGATCGACTGGCAGCTCACGACGCGGGGTGGAGGCGCCTACGACGTCGCGTACCTGCTGGCCCAGAGCATGAGCGCCGACCTCCGCCGCCGGCACGACGAGGCGGTCCTCCGGCACTGGTACGACGCCCTCGGCATCGCCTCCTACGGCTGGGAGCAGGCCAAGGAGGACTACGCCACCGGGGTGCTCCTGTGCCTGGTGATCCCGGTGAACGCCGGGGCCGAGATCGACCTCGGCAACGAGCGAGGTGAGGCGCTGGTGCGGGAGATCACCGAACGCGCCTTCACGGCCGCTCTCGACGTCGACTGGCAGCGGGTGCTCGACCGCTTCGCCTGAGGTCAGCTCAATCGGACAGCCCGGTCACGCCGCCCGGCCCCCGTGGTCGGCGTGGTCGGAGCGGTCGAAGCCGTGGGCGTGCAGCACCCGCTCGAGCTCCAGGGCGACGAGGCGCTCGGCCTGTTCCGGCGTCGCCTTGGCCGATCGCACCGAGAGCCGGACCGCCACCCGCGCCCGCTGGCTCTCCAGGAGCGTGGCCAGCGCCAGCAGGCCGCAGATCCCTGCGAACGCCGCCGGGAGCCAGAGGAGCATCACGACCGCCTTCCTTCCCCACGCGCCGGGATGCGAACCGCCCGCCTAGGTTGCCGCCGTGCTCACGCCCTTCGACGACTACCCGATCCACCAGACGCCCGAGCCGGTGGCCCAGCCCCACTCCGGCGACCGCAACGTCTATGACCGCTACTTCTTCAACGGCTACACCGCCGACGGGTCGCTCTACTTCGCGGCGGCATGGGGCCTGTACCCGAACCGCGCCGTGCAGGACGCGGCGTTCAGCGTGGTGCGGGGCGGCGAGCAGGTGAACGTGCACGCCTCCCGCCGGGCGCCGCTCGACCGGGTGGACATGACCGTGGGGCCGATCGCCGTCGAGGTGGTCGAGCCGCTCCGGCGGCTGCGGGTCACCGTCGGGCCGAACGAGGCGGGCATCGAAGCGGACCTGACCTTCTCGGCCACGACGGCGCCGATGCAGGAGCCCCGCTTCACCCGCCACTCGGGCCCGCGGGTCGTCATGGACTACACGCGGCTCACGCAGTTCGGCGCGTGGGACGGGTGGGTGGTGATCGACGGCGAGCGGATCGAGGTGAGCGGGTCCGAGGTCGCCGGCTCGCGTGACCGGTCGTGGGGCATCCGCGGCGTGGGTGAGCGCGACGCCGGGGCGCCGGGCACCGACGAGCCGCAGTTCTTCTGGCTGTGGGCGCCGATCACCTTCGACGGCACCTGCGTGCACTTCGACGTGCAGGAGGACGCCGACGGTCGGCGATGGCACTGGAACGGCGAGCTGGCGCCGACCGCCGAGCGTCCCGGCGTCCCGGCGCCGGCGACCGAGCGAGCGGTGGCCGTCGACTGGGAGATCGACTGGAAGCCGGGCACGAGGCGGGCGCAGCGGGCGGCGGTGATCCTGCAGCTGCTGGACGGCACGAGCCACCGCATCGACCTCGAGCCGATGCTCGACTTCCAGATGCTCGGCATCGGCTACTTCCACCCGCAGTTCTCGCACGGCTCGTGGCTCGGGGACGAGGCGGTGCTGGCCGATCGGTGGCGGCTCGACGACCTCGACCCGATGGCGATCCAGCACCTCCACGTCCAGGCGCTGTGCACGGCGCGTTGGGGCGACCGGGTGGGCACCGGCATCCTCGAGCAGCTCGTCATCGGCCGGCACCTGCCCTCGGGGTTCACCGAGCTGCTCGACCCCGCACGTTGACTTCTCCCCAAGGCCACCCC
>DATLFP010000247.1:0-8441 GCA_035540955.1 Acidimicrobiales bacterium | reverse complement strand
GCGGGGGTGAGGAGGGTGACGGTGGCCGGGAGGGCGAGGGGTGGGCCGTAGCCGGTCATCGACCACGGCCGCAGCGCGCCTCCGAGCACGAGGTGGGCGGTGCCGTCGACGGCCACCATGGCGCCGTCGGTGAGGTCGGCGGCGGCCACGACCGGGCGCTCGCCGGTGCGCTCCCGGTGGAGCGTGGCGTCGATCTCGGGCAGCGGCATCTCGCCCCAGGCGGTGCGGAACCGGCGGTGGTCGGCCCGCTGGCACAGCGCGCACGGGCGGTGACCGGCGGCGAGGGCGGTGGCCTCGTCGAGGAAGAACAGCGGCGTGTAGTGGCCCCGTGCCCACTGCGGCGCCCGCCATCCCTTGAACTCGAGCACGCACGCGATCCACGCCGTGCTCGCCCACCGCCGGCGGATCTCGCGACCTTCGTGGAGGATCCCCCGGTTGCCCATGAGCAGCCCCCGGCCCCGCAGGTCCTCGATGGTGCCGAACGGGGTCACCCGGTTGCGGGCCACCGGGGAACCGTACGCTCCGCCCGTGTCTCGTCCGCTGGCATCCGTCCTCGCCGCGCTGGTGCTCGCCGTCGGCTGCACCGGCGACGACGCCGATGACCCGCCGACGACGGCGGCGCCCGTGCGGCTCAACGAGATCCAGGTGCTCGGCACCCACAACAGCTACCGAGCGGCCATGGACCCCGACGTCCTCGAGCTGGTCACCGCGTTCAGCGAACCGACGGGCCTCGGCCTCGACTACGCCCACCCTAGCCTGCGTGAGCAGCTCGAGGCCCAGGGGGCCCGCCAGCTCGAGCTCGACGTGTACGCCGATCCCGTGGGCGGCCTCTACGCCGAGCGCCGCGGCCTCGCCCTCGTCGATCGGCCGACGGCGTCCGGTCTCGACGCGCTCGACGCGCCGGGGTTCAAGGTCCTCCACTCGGCCGACATCGACTTCAACTCGACGTGCCTCACGCTGATCGCCTGCCTCGACGAGGTGCGGGCGTGGTCGCAGGACCACCCCTCCCACATCCCGGTGATGATCCTGCTGGAGGCCAAGCAGACGCCGACCCCCGACCCCGCCGGACTCGGGTTCGTCGACCCGCCCGACTTCGACGCCGCGACCTTCGCCGCCCTCGACGCCGAGATCCGCTCGGTGTTCGCCGACGACGAGCTGGTCCGACCCGCCGACCGCGACGGCGCCACGTGGCCGGCGCTCGACGACGTCCGCGGCCGCGTCCTCTTCGCCCTCGACAACGACGACCTCCACGACAGGTACGGCGGCGACATCCTGTTCACGAACGCCACCGGGTTCGTCAAGCTCAACGATCCCGCCGCCGACGGCGAGCGCATCCGGTCCGCCGTCGCCGCCGGCAACCTCGTGCGCACCCGCGCCGACGCCGAGACGATGCAGGCGCGTCGCAACGACCCCGCCCAGCGCGACGCCGCACTGGCCAGCGGGGCGCACTGGGTGAGCACCGACTACCTCGTCCCCGACACCCGCTTCAGCGACTACGCGGTGGCCCTGCCCGGCGGCGGCGTCGCCCGCTGCAACCCGGTGGTCGCCCCCGCCTGCGACGCCACCCAGCTGCGCGAATAGCCGCGTCGACGCGTCTTGTGGCGGTTCCTGTCGCCGGGCGAAAGGAAGTGCCACAAGACGGGCGCGGTCAGCGGGTGAGGGCCCAGAGGGCGATGGCGGCGGCGGTGGCGACGTTGACCGAGTCGACGCCGGCGGCCATCGGGATGCGGACGCGGGCGTCGGCGGCGGCGAGCGCGGCGTCCGAGAGGCCGTCGCCCTCGGTGCCGACCGCCAGGACCCAGCGTCCCGGCGGGGTGAGCGACCCGAGGTCGACGTCGCCGGCGGGGGTCAGGGCGAGCACGGTGTGCCCGGCGTCGCCCACGCCGTCGGGCCACGACGGCAGCCGGGCGAAGGGCACCCGCAGGACCGTCCCCACCGACACCCGCACCGAGCGCCGCAGCAGCGGGTCGCAGCTGGTCGGGTCGAGCACGACGGCGTCGGCACCGAGGGCGGCGGCGTTGCGGAACAGCGACCCGACGTTGGCCGAGTCGGCGATGCCCTCGAGGGCCAGTACCCGGTCCGACCTGCCAAGCAGATCGGCGGCGTCGGGCTCGGGCGGGCGCTCGGCGATGGCGAGCACGCCGCGGTGGACGTCGAAGCCGGTGATGCGCTCGAAGGTGGCCCGGTCGGCGACGTGGACCTCGATGCCGAGCCCGTCGACCTCGCCGCGCCGCGTGGGCAGCACCAGGGCCGACCGGAGCCGGATGCCGGCGGCCAGCGCCTGGCGCAGGGTGGTGACCCCCTCGATCACGAACGTGGCCTCGTCGGCGGGCCGGCCCCGCAGCGACCGGTAGGGGTCGAGCCGGGGGTCCTCGGGGTCGCTCACGGTGCCGGTCACCACCCCATCTTGAACGCTCGCTCAGTAAGGTCGGCGGCATGGCGACGACCACCCGGCCGAACCTGCTCGACGAGTCCTTCTACGCCGACATCGACGGCATGCACGAGGCGTTCACGTGGCTGCGGGCCAACGACCCCGTCTACCGCGACGAGGCGTCGGGGATGATCGGCGTGACCCGCCACCGCGACGTGGTCGACGTGGAGCGCCGGGCCAAGGTCTTCGTGTCGGGCCAGGGCTACCGGTCGTTCTGGTCGCCCATGGAGGACAACATGATCGCCCAGGACGACCCCGGCCACGCCGAGCAGCGCGCCCTGGTCGCCCGCCGGCTCACGCCGAAGGGCGTCGAGCGCGACGAGAAGCCGCTGCGCGACACCGTCACCGAGCTGCTCGACGCCGTCGCCGCCGACGGACGGCCCGGCCCGAGCGGCCGCCTGAGCGGACAGTTCGAGGTCGTCGACGCCGTCGCCGCCCAGCTGCCGTGCCGGCTCACCGCCAACCTGCTCGGCTTCCCCGAGGACCGCTGGCGCGACATCAAGTCGTGGTCGGAGCGGCTCATGCGCATCGACTCCATCCCCCGCGACGCGAGTGGCGAGGTGATGCAGGGCGTCATGTCCGCCATCACCGAGTTCCAGGCCTTCCTCGACGAGTCCGTGCCCCGCTTCCGCGAGCAGCCCGAGGACTCGTTCATCTCCGTGTGGGCGAACGCCACCGTCAAGGGCTGCCCGATGGAAGCCCACACGATCATGAACGAGACCGGGCTGTTCATCTCGGGCGGGGCCGAGACCACCCGCACGGTCATCGCCCGCGGGCTGCGGGCGTTCTGCGACCACCCGGACCAGTGGGACCGCCTCGCCGCCGAGCCGTCGCTCGTGCCGTCGGCGGTCGAGGAGGTCATCCGGTGGGTGACGCCGCTCAACCAGATGTTCCGCACGGCGGTGAGCGAGGACCGGATCGGCGAGGTCACTGTCCAGCCCGGCGACCGGATCGCCCTCCTCTACCCGTCGGCCAACCGCGACGAGGACGTCTTCGCGGATCCCTTCCGGTTCGACATCACCCGCTCCCCCAACCCCCACGTCGCCTTCGGCTTCGGACCCCACGTCTGCGTCGGCCAGTCGCTGGCCCGGCTCGAGCTGCAGATCCTGTTCGGGGAGATGGCCCGCCGCTTCACGAACCTGCGCGTTCTCTCCGAGCCGGTCATCGAGGAGAACCTGTTCGCCGGGGCGGTCAAGCACTTCGAGCTCGGCTTCGACGTCCGCTGAGCGTTCTGGGCGGGATCGACCGGTCCCCGGCCGGCAAATCCCGCCCGGAACGGTGGGTTCGGGCGTAGGGTTGCCGCAACGCCCCGCGACCGGAAGGAGGAGGGCCTGATGACTGTCTGCGTCTGCGCTCGCTCCACCGGTCGCGCTCCCCGCCTGGGTTGACGCGACCGGTCGCCCCGCGACCGTTCGAACCCCAGGAGAGATTCCCGTGCATCCCGTTCCCGACTGGCTCCCGCGCGAGCCGTTCGCCGAGATCGACCTCGGCACCCTCAAGACCGGCAAGGAGGCGCAGATCGAGGTCGTCGAGCGAACCGACGACGACGGCCGATCGTGTCTGCTCGCCCGCAAGCGGTACATCCCCCGGGGGGTGAAGCAGAAGGGCGTGCTCGAGGCCATGGGCCTGCAGCGGGCCAGCACCTTCACCCACGACGTGCAGTACCGGGAGGGTCGCCAGTTCCGCAAGAGCCGGGACCGCCGCGCCGTCGAGCGCATGAGCACGCACGGCAAGCGCCTGCTGCAGGATCGCTGGACCAACCACGAGCACGACGTGATGGCCCGGCTGTGGGCCGCCGGCGTGCGCGTCCCCTACCCGGTGTCCTTCGCCGAGGACGTGTTCGTGCTCGAGTACATCGGTGCGCGCGACGGCGCCGCGCCGCAGCTGGCGGGCGCCCGGCTCGGCGCGCCGAGCCTGGCCTCGGCGTGGGAGCAGCTGATCGACGGCCTGCGGGCGATCACGGCCGCCGGCATCGCCCACGCCGACCTCTCGGCCTACAACCTGCTGTGGTGGGAGGACGAGCTGTGGTTCATCGACTTCCCCCAGGCCGTCGACCTCGCCGCCAACCCCTCAGGGCTCGACTTCCTCCACCGCGACGTGCAGAACGTGTGCGAGTGGTTCTCGCGCCGCGGCGTCGTCAACGATCCCGAGGAGGTGTTCGCCGACCTCGTCGGCTACGCGTTCGGCTGAAGCAGTCCGGGCCCTACGCTCCCTGCGCGATGGGTGATGTCCTGCCGCAGCTCGGCCTGGTCGCCACCCTCGTCCTCCTCAATGCCGCGTTCGCCGGCACGGAGCTGGCGCTGATCTCGCTGCGCGAAGGGCAGCTGCAGCGGCTGGAGCAAGCGGGGGGCACCGGACGGGTCCTCGCCGACCTGGCCCGCGATCCGAACCGGTTCCTCGCCACGATCCAGATCGGGATCACGCTGGCCGGGTTCCTCGCATCGGCTGCGGCCGCCGTCTCGCTTGCCGACCCGCTGACGGGTCCGCTCGGCTTCCTGGGCCGGGCGGCCCGACCGGTCGCCGTCGTGGCCGTGACCATGGTGCTCACGTTCTTCACCCTCGTCCTCGGTGAGCTGGCACCGAAGCGGATCGCCATGCAGCGAGCCGAGCGGTGGGGGCTGATCGCCGCCCGCCCGATCGCTGCACTCGCGCGACTCGCCCGGCCGGTGGTCTGGCTGCTCTCGGCATCGAGCGACCTCGTCGTCCGGCTGGCCGGGACCGACCCGACCGAACGCCGCGGGGAGGTCTCCGAAGCCGAGCTGCGTGAGCTGGTCGTGACGCAGGAGGCCTTCACGCCGGAGCAGCGGATGATCATCGCCGGCACGTTCGAGGCCGGCGAACGGCTGTTGCGGAACATCCTCGTCCCCCGCCGCGACATCACGTGGCTCGACGCAGACCTGCCGGCGAAGGACGGGCTGCGGCGACTGGTGGACAGTGGCCACACCCGAGCCCCCGTCGCACGCGGCGATCTCGACGATGTCGTCGGCATCGTCAACATCCGCTACCTCATCGACGGAGGCGGCGTGGTCGCGGACCATGCTCGCGACGCGATGGTCCAGCCCGAGACCATGCACCTCCTCGATGCCCTCCGGGAGATGCAGCACGGCCGGCAGCAGATGGCGATCGTCGTCGACGAGTACGGCGGGGTCGCCGGCATCGTCACGGTCGAGGACCTCGTCGAGGAGCTGGTCGGCGAGATCTGGGACGAGACCGATCCCGACGTCGTCGCCATCGAGCATCGGCCGGACGGTTCGATCGTGATCCCGGGCTCCTTCCCGGCTCATGACCTGGGCGACCTCGGGATCGAGGTGGAAGCCGGCGACTACAGCACCATCGCCGGGCTGGTGCTCGAGCGCCTTGGCCGCATCCCCGAGGCGCCGGGTGATCGCGTCGACCTGGACGACTGGGTGGCCGAGGTCGTCGCCCTCGAGGGACGGGCGATCACCGGTGTGCGCCTCTACCGCAGGCGGAGGTAGGCGTCGACGCGTTCGGGCGAAGTCCCGTGGCGTTGTCGCGCGCGTGGTCGAGCGCGTGGTCGCGCGCGTGCTCGACGGCGTCGACCAGGTGCTCGAAGAGGTGGCGCTCGTCGGCGAGCCGGGCGATGGCGCCCACCGCGGCGAGCGTGCGCCGGTGCTCGGGGCGAACGCCCTGGAGCAGGACGCACACGTGCCGGCCCTCGAGCTCGGCGATGATCTCGCCCAACGCCTTGGCGCCGGTGGCGTCGAGCACCTGCACCTCCCCGAGGCGGAGCACCACCACCTGGACGTCGGTGACGGCCGTGAGCTCGGTCAGGAACCGCTGCGCGGCGCCGAAGAACATCGCCCCGTCGATGCGGTACGTGACGATGTGGTCCGACAGCAGGGCCCGCTCGGTCTCGTCGTCCACCTCGTGGACCACCGTCTCCGCGGTGATGGCCCCGGTGCGGGCGACGACCCGCAGGGCGAGCACGGCCGCCACCGCCACGCCGATCTCCACGGCGACGATCAGGTCGAAGGCGAGCGTCACCCCCGCCGTCACGATGAGGACGGTGGCGTCGCTCCGCGTCGCCCGCAGCACGGCACCCACGTTGTGTCGCTCGACCATCCGCACGGCGGTGACCATCAGCACGCCCGAGAGCGTGGCCACCGGGATCCGCGCCACGAGACCGCCGGCGAAGAGCACCACGGCGAGCAGCACGACGGCGTGCACGATGGCCGCCATCCGCGTGCGGGCCCCGGCCCTGACGTTGACCGCGGTGCGGGCGATGGCGCCGGTCGCCGGCATCCCTCCGAACAGCGGCGACACGACGTTGGCGAGCCCCTGCCCGACCAGCTCGCGATCGGGGTCGAAGCGCTGGGTGTCCGCCATCCCGTCGGCGACCTTGGCCGACAGGAGGCTCTCGATCGCGGCGAGCGCCGCCACCGCCAACGCCGCCGAGAACAGATCGCTCATCCGGCCGAGCGAGATCGTCGGCAGCGACGGCAACGGCAGCGACGACGGGAGAGATCCGATGCGAGCGGCATCGAGGTCGGCGACCTCGGCCACCAGCGTGGCCACGGTCACCGCCAGGAGCGACGCCGGCAGCGTCCGGTGCAGGCGGGGCGCGACCACCATGACCGCCGCCGTCAGCAGCACGACGAGCACGGTCGCGGCGTGGACGCCCGAGAGCGCCGCCCGCACCGCCACCACCACGGTGTTCTCCCCCTCGGGGGTGGCGACGCCGAGGGCGGCGGGCACCTGCTGCAGGAAGATGATCACGGCGATCCCGACGGTGAAGCCCTCGATCACCGGCCACGGGATGAAGGCCAGGTACCGGCCGAGATGGGCGACGCCGGCGACCACGATCAGCACGCCACCCATGAGGCCGACGAGGGCGACGGCGTCGGCGCCGTAGCGGTGGACGATCGGCACGAGCACCACCGTCATGGCCCCCGTCGGCCCCGAAACCTGCACCGACGACCCGCCGAACACCGCGGCCACCAGACCGGCGACGATGGCGGTCACGACCCCGGCCTCGGCCCCCAGGCCGGTGGTGATGCCGAACGCCAGCGCCAGGGGCAGGGCCACGACGCCGACGGTGAACCCGGCCAGCACGTCCGCGCGCCACGAGGCGCGCAGGCCGGCGTAGTCGGCGCGATTCGGGAGCAGGTCGGTGATGGCGCTCATCGCCGCAGATCGGCGAGCAACGACCGCGTGTCGGCGAGGGAGGTGAGAAGGAATCGCTTGGCCACGGCGAGCAGCTCGGCCACCACCGGGTCCTTCAGGGCGTAGATGACCGACGATCCCTCCTTGCGGGACACGACGACGCCCGCCCGCCGCAGGACGGCGAGCTGCTGGGAGAGGTGGGAGGACTCGATGCCGACCTTCGGCTGCATGTCGCCGACGGCGTGCTCACCCTCGCTCAGGACCTCGAGGATCCGCACCCGCGCCGGGTTCCCGAGCGCCTTGAACAGGTCGGCCTTGACCTCGGACAGGTGGACCTTCGGGGCACCAGGCACCTGACGAATCTATCAGATGATCAGGCGACTGGTTGATCAGGTATCGGCGTCCCCGTCGGGCTGGTCACCCAGGACGCCGGCGGCGGCGGCCAGGGCGGTGGCCATGCCGGCGGCCCGCTCCACCACCGCCGCGAGGTAGTGACCCGCCACCGCGCCCTGACCGGGCAACGGCGGGTCGCCGAGCGAGCGCAGCACGGCCGCCGGGTCGGGGGCGGGCACGATCGGTGCCGGATCGGCCAGCTGCGGCACCGGACGCCACAGCTCGACCGGCTTGGGGGCCTTGGCCGCGCCCCGCCGCCGTCCACGACGCCCGCTCATGTCGTCACCTTGCTCATGTCGTCACCTTGCTCATGTCGTCACCGTGCTCATGGCATGTCCTCCTCGGTGAGCAGGGTGCGGGTGTCGAGCCCGAGCGCCACCTGCAGCTGGTCGGCGTTCAGGTCCGACAGCGAGCTCGACTTGGGCAGGACCAGGTCGGCGATGTGGCGCTTGCCCTGCACCACCTCCTCGACCCGCTCGTCGACCGTGCCCGG
>DATLFP010000246.1:0-13450 GCA_035540955.1 Acidimicrobiales bacterium | reverse complement strand
GGGGTGGGCGGCCGCCTCGAGGTGGTGCGGCGAGCCCCGCCCGAAGACCCCGATCGCCTCCGCGCCACCATCGGCGCGCTGCAGGCGGCGGCGGGCCGCGGGACCGTCGAGATCCTCGACGTGCACGACTCGGGCGACGAGGTCGAGCTCGTGCTGGGGTTCGCCGGGCGGGCGTCGAGCGCGCCGATGCCGGGCGCCGGGCTGGGGATGCTGGCGGCCGCCGCGGCCGCCCACCTCGCCGACCTCCATCTCCGGGGGGTCGCCCACGGCGCGATCGAGGCGGCGCACGTGCTGCACGACGCCGGCGACGGCGTCCGCCTCTGCGGCTTCGTCCCCGGCGCCACTGACACCGCCGGCGACGTGGAGGCGATGGGCGTCCTCCTCCGCGAGCTGCTCGACCCCGCGGATCGCTCGCCGGCCGCCGCCGCCGTCAGGGCCATCGCCACCCGATGCTGCACCGAGAGCGTCGAGTCACGACCGACCATGGCGGCGGTGGCGGCGTCGCTGGCCGCGATCTCGAGCGTCCGGCGGGCCGTGTCGCCGTCCCCGACCGCGACGCGGACCCCGCGATGGCGGCACGGCGCCGTCGTCGGAGCCGTCTCCGTGGCGGCCCTGGGAGCGCTCGCGCTCGCGGTCGACCGTTCGCCCACGCCCGCCGAACCCGCCTTCCGGGCGCCGTCCACCACCGTCGTGACCGCGGCCACGACCACGACGCATCAGCCGGCTGGAGTCCGGGTGTGGCCGCGACCCGCGGCGCCGATCGAGGGCGATGGGGCCCGGTGGGCCTTCGACCGGACCGGTCTCGTCCTCATGGGTGACTGGGACTGCGACGGCGAGGCCACACCGGTGCTCCTCGACGGTGGCGGCGCCATCTGGGTCATCGACCGGTGGCTTCCCGCCGCGGAGATCCCCTCGCGCTTCGTGACGGTCGTCGAACGGGTGGCCGATGCCGATGTCGTGTCCGGCGCGTCGTGCGACGAGCTCGTCGTCAGGACGGCCGACGGGCGGTCGGTGCGGCCGCCGGTGCGAGCCTGAGCGCGATCTCGTTGGCCAGCAGCCGGCCGGCGCGGGTGAGGGTGACGCGATCACCGCGCCGCTCGACGAGTCCGTCGAGCCCGTCGGTCACGAGCGCGTCGGCCTCGACGCCGTGCCGCATCCGCAGCGAGAGCTGCGCGGCCTCCAGCGCGCGCTCCTCCGGCGACAGCCGCTCCTCCCCGGCGACGGGCGGCTCGCCCGCCTCGACCAGGGCCAGGTACCGCTCGGGGGTGCGGACGTTCCACCACCGGCGGCCCGCCTCGTGCGAGTGGGCCGCACAGCCGAAGCCCCGGTAGTCGCCCTGCGTCCAGTACAGGAGGTTGTGGCGACACTCGTGGCCCGGACGCGCCCAGTTGCTGATCTCGTAGGACGCCAGGCCGTGACCCGAGAGGGCGTCGTCGGCGGCGAGGTACATGTCGGCCTGCACGTCGTCATCGGGATGACGGGCCTCGTCGGCCGCGAGCGGCGTCCCCGCCTCCACCGTCAACCCGTAGGCGCTGACGTGCGGGGGGTCGAGCGCCAGCGCGTCGCGCAGGGTCGCCCGCCAGTCCTCGAGCGACTCGCCCACCGAGCCGTAGATCAGATCGAGGTTGAACGACGCGAACCCCGCGGCGCGCACGCCGTCCACGGCACGGGCGACGTTGTCGGGATCGTGGGTGCGGCCGAGGGCGGCGAGCACGTGCGGCACCATCGACTGGACACCGAGCGAGATCCGGGTGATCCCGGCATCGCGGTAGCCGGCGAGCTTGTCGGCATCGACGGTGTCGGGGTTGCACTCGATGGTGACCTCGGCGCCGTCGGCGATGTCGAGCTCGCCGAGCACCGCGGCCAGCTGTGCGGGGGTGAGCAGGGACGGGGTTCCCCCGCCGAGGAACACGGTCTCGACGGAGCCGAGACCGGCGGCCGCGATCTCGCGCCGCAGGCCGGCCACGTACCGGTCGAGGAGGTCGAAGCGGTCGTCCCAGGTGGCGAACGCGCAGTAGTCGCACCGCTTGAGGCAGAACGGCACGTGCACGTAGGCCCCGACCATCGGGGCCAACGCTAGGGGTGCGTCGCGAACATGGGCTCTCGCTACGACGGGGTCCCGCTACGACGGGGTCCCGCTACGACGGGGTGAAGCGCAGGCCGAGCTCGTCGAGCTTCGCGCGCGCCTGGTCGGGGTTCACGTCGAGCAGGCAGGCGATCGCCCGCAGGTCGTCCCGACGCACGGTGAGCATGCGCCCGTTGAAGTCGCCTCGTTGCACCTGGATGTAGCCGAGATAGCGGGTGAGCAGCTGGGCGTCGCTCGAACCCATCGCCTGCAGGCGATGCAGATCGATGATGACCTTGGAGTCGTCGGGCGTCGGGCGGCTGACGGTGCCCGAGTCGAGGTCGATCACCGCGTCGGCGCTCACCTCGTCCTCCCGGGGGAGGAGCTGGTCGACGGGCACGGCGTAGAACCGCGCCAGGCGCTGGAGGCGGGGAACCGAGATCGCCCGCTCCCCCCGCTCGTAGGCGCCGAGCACCGAGGCCTTGAACTCCTGGTCGGAGGACGCCTCGACGTCCTGCAGGGACAGCCGCTTCTGCTTGCGGATGGCCCGCAGGCGTCCGCCGACCTTCACGGCGTACCCGAGGTCTTCCGACTCTTCCGATTCGAGCATGTTGTCCAGACTCATCGTCGCCATTGTTCCCCGCCGGCTGGTGATCTACCAGCACCGTACGTCACGTTTTGCCTGTTGACAATGACGGAGCGTGGCAACCTCACGCGCGGGGGCGGACCAACCGCGCACGGAGCGCAGCGAGGAGGGCGCCGGCGGCGATGGCGGCGGTCTCGGCGCGGAGGACCTGCTCGCCGAGCCCGACCGAGGCCAACCCGCACGCCCGCTCCTCGTCGGTCCAGCCCCCCTCGGGCCCGACGAGCACCGTGGGGCGCGACAGGGACGGCGGGCGGCCGCCCCGATCCGCGAGCACCGCGCCCGGCAGCGCCACCGCGGTGGCGAAGGACGACACGTCGGCCACCGCCGGCAGCCAGGCTCGCCGGGACTGCATCGACGCCTCGCGGGCCACCCGTCGGAGCCGCTCGGCGTTCGCCGCCGCCCGCTGATCGTCCCAGCGCACCACCGAGCGGGCCGCCGTGAACGGGACGATCTCGTCGACGCCGAGCTCGGTCAGCTTCTGCACCGCCAGCTCGGGACGCTCGCCCTTCGTGAGCGCGAAGGCAACGGTGATCGGCGGCTGCGGCGGCGCCTCGTGCTCGACCTCGCCCGCCGGCTCGACGACCCCGGCGCTGCCGAGGGCTCCGGGGCGCCACCGACCGGCGCCGTCGCTGACCACGACCGGATCGCCGACGCGCACTCGCAGCACCCGCTCGAGGTGGTGGCGGTCGTCACCGGACAGCGATGGCGCCTCGACGTCATCGACGAAGACCCACGGACCTGATGCGGGGGTCGCCGGCGCCATCATCACTTGAACGCGCTGCGGATCTTGGACAGGAAGCCCTTCTCCTCGGGTGCGACGTCGTCGCCCCGCAGGAGAGCGAGGCGGCGCAGCAGCTCCTCCTCCTCGCTGCCCAGCGCCGTCGGCGTGTCGACCGCCACGCGCACGAGCAGGTCGCCCCGGCCGCGATCGTTCACGTGGGGCACGCCGCGACCTCGCAGGCGGAACACCCGCCCGCTCTGGGTGCCGGCGGGCACGACGAGGTCCTCGGTGCCGTCGAGGGTCTCGTACTGGATGAGTGCGCCCAACGCCGCCTGCGTCATCGGGATGTGCAGCTCCTCGACGAGGTCGTACCCCGCGCGCTCGAACCGCTTGTGCGGGGCGACCCGGAGGTGCACGTAGAGATCGCCGTTGGGCCCGCCGCGGGCCCCGGCCGCGCCGCGCCCGGCCAGCCGGAGGGTGGTGCCCGTGTCGACGCCGGCGGGCACGTCGACGGTCAGGGTCCGCTCCTCGGTGCGGCGGCCGTCGCCGCGGCAGTCGCCGCACGGATCGCCGATGAGCTCGCCCTGGCCCTGGCAGCGGGTGCACGGGCCGGCCGTGACCATCTGACCGAGGATCGACTGCCGCACCCGCCGCACCTGGCCGGTGCCACCGCACTGGTCGCAGGTCGTGGGGGCGGTCCCCGGACGGGCGCCGGATCCCCCGCAGGTGGCGCAGGTGACGGGCACGCGCACCGTGAGCTCGTGGCTGGCGCCGAAGACGGCCTCGGTGAACTCGAGATCGAGCGCCACCTCGAGGTCGGCGCCGCGGGGCGGGCCGGACGGACCCCGCCGCCCACCGAACGGGTTGCCGCCTCCCCCTCCGAAGAACGCGTCGAAGATGTCGCCGAGACCGCTGCCCCCGAAGGGGTCGAAGCCGGCCTGGCCCCCGGGTTGGTCGCCGAACATGTCGTAGCGCTGTCGGCGCTCGGGATCGGACAGCGTCTCGTAGGCCCGGTTGATCTCCTTGAACCGCTCGGTCGCGGCCGGGTCAGGATTCGTGTCGGGGTGCAGCTCGCGCGCCAGCTTGCGGTACGCCCGCTTGATCTCGTCGGGGGTGGCGTCGGTCGAGACGCCCAGGAGGTCGTAGAGATCGGCCACGAGGTCAGCCCTCGGTGAGGTGCTTGCCGAGGCGCTTGCTCACGACCGCCACGGCGGCGAGCGCCTCGGGGTAGTGCATGCGCGTCGGCCCGAGGACACCGATGGTGCCGGCGTGCTGACCCTCGACCTCGTAGGGGTAGACCACGATCGAGCACTCCGCCAGCGACTCGAGGTTGTGCTCGGAGCCGATCGAGACGGACAGGCCGCGGTCCACGACGTCGCGCAGCAGGCCGACGACGACGTATTGCTGCTCGAGGGTGGACAGCACCGTCCGGACCGTCTCGACGGCGTCGAAGGACGCGGCCATCCGTGACGTGCCCCCCACGAAGACGGGAGCGGCCTCGTCCTGGCGGGCGTGGCGCAGCGAACCGAGCGCAGCTCGGCAGACATCGTCGAGATCGCCGTCGCCCGACGGCGTGGCCTCGGCCGCCGCCAGGGTCGAACCGACCACGTCCCGAGACAGGTGCGCGGTCGCCGCAGCCATCCGCTCCTCGCCCGTCTCCTCGGCGAGATCGATCGTCGCCTTCTCCACGACGCCGTTCTCGAGCACCGCCACCGCCAACGCGGTCCGGCTGCCGAGGCCGACGAGCTGGATCGAGCGGACTGTCGCCTCGTCGCGCGATGGCCCGACGACGACCGCGGCGTAGTCGGTGAGGTTCGTGAGCAGCTTCGTGGTGCTCTGCAGCATGTCCTCGATGGCGCCGTGGGCCTTGGCGAAGAACGACGAGACCTGCTGGCGGCGGGCGGCGTCGAGCGGGCCGGGCGCCGGCAGGAAGGAGTCGACGAACTGGCGGTACCCCTTGTCGGTGGGGATGCGCCCGGCGCTCGTGTGGGGCTGCACGAGATAGCCCTCCTGCTCGAGGGCGACCATCTCGTTGCGGATCGTCGCCGACGAGACGTTGACCGCGCTCTCCCGGGCCACCGCCGCGCTCCCGACCGGCTGGGCCGTCTCGATGTAGCCCTCCACGACGGCGCGGAGGATGGCTGCTCGTCGCTCGTCCATGGTTGGCACTCGATCGTACCGAGTGCCAGCGCCGCAGCGCTGCTCAGGAGCGGACCGATGCGACCTCGGCGATGACGTGGGTGACGGGCAGGCCGGTCGACCGCTTGAGGCGCCGGACCATGTTCTCCGCCAGCCAGCGGGAGATGCCCACCGGCAACGTCGACAGGATGATCTCGTCGAAGCGGCCCAGCTCGCGCAGGATGACGTCGCCCACGGCGTAGACCGGGTTGGCGTCGCCCACCTCGCCGGTGACCGCGATGCCGGCAGCGGCGAGGGTGTCGAGCGCGTCGGCGAGGCGGTCGGCGGCCATCGCCTCGCACTCGCCGTCGGTGAAGGCCCCGCTCGGATGGCTCGCCGGCACCACGAGGTGGAACCGGCAGCCGGGGTCGGCGGCTCGTCGGCGATGGAGCTCGTCGAGCAGGTGCTGCTCGCACAGGGTCCGGTTGGCGATGACCAGGTAGCGGTGGCTCATGGGCACCTCGCTCCTCCCGGCCGAGCCGGGCTGGCTGGCGGATGCCTTCGAGCGTACGCCTCCGATCAGTCGAGGCGAAGGGCGGAGATGAAGACGTCGCCGGGCACCTCGACCCGGCCGATCGACTTCATCTTCTTCTTGCCCTCCTTCTGCTTCTCGAGGAGCTTCCGCTTCCTGGTGATGTCGCCGCCGTAGCACTTGGCCAGCACGTCCTTGCGCTTGGCCCGCACCGTCTCCCGGGCGATGAAACGTCCGCCGATCGCGGCCTGGATGGGCACGTCGAACATCTGGCGGGGGATCAGCTCCCGCAGCTTCTCGGTCATCCGCTTGCCGTAGTCGTACGCCTTGTCCTTGTGCACGACGGTGCTGAAGGCGTCGACGACGGCGCCGTTCAAGAGCACGTCGACCCTCACGAGATCGCTGCGGCGGTACTCGGCTGGCTCGTAGTCGAGCGAGGCGTAGCCCTTCGTGCGCGACTTCAGCTGGTCGAAGAAGTCGATCACGACCTCGGCCAGCGGCATGACGTACACGAGCTCGAGCCGCTCGGGGCTGAGGTACTCCATCTTCGCCATGTCCCCCCGCCTGTCCTGACAGAGCTCCATGATCGTGCCCGTGTAGTCGGTGGGGGTGAGGATCGTGAGTCGCAGGTACGGCTCCTCGATGAAGTCGATCCGCTGCGGCTCCGGCAGGTCGGCCGGGTTGTCGACGGCGACCACCTCGCCCGACGTCGTGTGCACGAGGTACTCGACCGACGGCGCCGTCGCGATCAACCCGAGGTTGAACTCGCGCTCGAGCCGCTCGCGGACGATGTCCATGTGCAGGAGCCCGAGGAACCCGCACCGGAAGCCGAAACCCAGCGCGCCGGAGGTCTCGGGCTCGTAGGTGACCGACGAGTCGTTGAGCTTGAGCTTCTGCAGCGACTCCCGCAGCTTCTCGAAGTCGTCGCCCTCGGTCGGATAGAGCCCGCAGAACACCATGGGCTTCGGATCCATGTAGCCGGGGAGCGCCTCGGGCGCCGGCTTCGCCGCCTCGGTCACCGTCTCACCGGAGCGCGCCTCGCCGACGTCCTTGATGCCGGCGATGAGGTAGCCGACCTCGCCGGGACCGAGCGACGCCACCGGCACGTTGTGCGGCGCCCGGACGCCGACCTCTTCGGCCTCGTGGATCGCGTTGGTCTGCATGAACCGCAGGCGCGTGCCGGTGTTGAGGACGCCGTTCACCACCCGCACTGCCGACACCACCCCGCGGTACTGGTCGAAGTAGGAGTCGAAGATCAGCGCCTGCAGCGGGGCCTCCCGCTCCCCCACAGGCGGCGGGATGCGCTCGATGATCGCGTCGAGCAGCTCGGGCACGCCCTCCCCGGTCTTGGCACTGATGCGCAGGATCTCGTCGGCGGGCAGCCCCAGCACGTTCTCGATCTCGGCGGCGTACCGCGCCGGCTCGGCGGCCGGGAGGTCGATCTTGTTGAGCACGGCGATGATCTCGAGGTTGTGCTCGAGGGCCAGGTAGCAGTTGGCCAGCGTCTGCGCCTCGATGCCCTGGGCGGCATCGACGACGAGGATGACGCTCTCGACGGCGGCCAGCGACCGCGACACCTCGTAGCCGAAGTCGACGTGGCCGGGGGTGTCGACGAGGTGGATGAGGTGGTCCTTCCAGGGCACCCGGACGTTCTGGGCCTTGATCGTGATCCCCCGCTCCCGCTCGATGTCCATCGAGTCGAGGAACTGCTCCCGCATGTCCCGGGCGTCGACCACGCCGGTGATCTCGAGGATGCGGTCGGCCAGGGTCGACTTCCCGTGGTCGACATGGGCGATGATCGAGGTGTTGCGGAAGCGCGAGAGGTCGGACACGGCGGTGCCGAGGGTAGCGATCACCCACCTCGCTGCTATCCTCGCTCGGTTCCACGAACCCACTCTCAGTAGGACGACGACCCGATGGCGAACATCAAGAGCCAGATCAAGCGCAACCGGCAGAACGAGGCCCGCCGCCTGCGCAACAAGGCCGTCCGCTCGGAGCTGAAGACGCGGGTCAAGAACACGGTCACGGCCGCCGACAGCGGCGCCGAGGATGTCGCCGAGCGCGCCCGGCAGGCCCAGAAGCGCATCGACATGGCGGCCGCCAAGGGCGTGATCCACAAGAACGCCGCCGCCCGCCGCAAGAGCCGCTTGGCCAAGCGGATCGCCCGCGCCGGCGGCTGAGCCACCCCACCCCAAACCGAACCTTGTCGCGGTGACCCGCCTCCGGCGGGTCACCGCGACAAGGTTCGAGTGGTTTTGGGCGGGTCAGCGTCGCAGCCGGCACAGCCGGGCGACGAGCACCTCCATCACCAGGTCCTCCGGCCAGTCCTTGCGCAGCTTGCGCAGGTCGAGGTCGGCGTCGGCCAGCAGCTGGATGGCCCGAGCCACCCCGTCGTGACCGAGCCGCCGGCCCTGCTCCATGGCCTTGCGGGCCGGGAACGTCGAGCGCTTCATGCCGAGGATCTCGGCGGCCTCGGCCTCGGTGCGCACACCCCGGCCGTCGAGCCGGAGCATGTTGGCGTAGTGGCCGTGGAGCGTGGCCATGATCTGCAGCGGGTGGCGGTCACCGGCCCGCATCATCCGGTGCAGGGCGGTGAGCGCTCGCGAGATGTCACCGCTGTCGATGGCGTCGGTGAGCTCCCATGGCGGCACACCTCCGGCCTCGCCGAGGAACGGCTCGACCTCGTCGGCGCCCACCTTCGCCCCGTGGCCGTATGCCTGGGCCAGCGACGCCAACAGGTTCGACAGCCGACCGAGGTCCTCGCCGAGGTGCTCGTCGATGACCTTGACGGCGGCGCCGTCCAAGCGCACCGGTGCGCCCTTCAGGTGCTGCTGGAGCCACATCGACCGGCCCTTGCCGCCCGGCACCGTGGCGTCGACCACGTGGCCGATCTTGCGCACGGCGTCGGTGAGCGCCTTCGGGCCCTTGGGTCCCCCGTCGCCGATGGCCGCCACCAGCACCAGCGACGTCGTGGGGCTGGGATCCTCGAGGTAGTCGATGATCGACTTCAGCGCCTCGGTGCTGTGGTTGGTCACATCCCGGGCGACCACGATCCGGCGCTCGGTGAGGAACGGCGGCGTGCGGGCGGCATCGACGATGGCCCCGGGCTCGGCGTCCTCGGCGTAGTCGAAGTCCTCGACCATCAGGCCGGCGTCGCCGTCACCCACGAGATCGTGGAGCAGGGTGTGGAGCGCCTCGTTGCGCAGCGCGGCGTCGGCCGCCCGGACCAGGTAGGCGGGGAGCGCCTCGGTGCCGGTCGCGGGTGCGGTCATGCCGCCTCCAGGATGGCCGCGATGACGTCGGCCACGCGCCGGGCGCCCCGCACGTCGTGGGCCCGCAGGATGCGGCAGCCGAGGCGCAGTCCGAGGGCATGGGCGGCGTGTGACGCCAGCCGGCGCTCGTCGATCTCCAAGCCGAGGAGCTTGCCGAGGAAGGTCTTGTTCGACGCCGAGAGCAGCACCGGATAGCCGAGCGCGGCCAGGCGGTCCGAGGCGCGGAGGAGCGCGACGGACTGCTGCCAGGTCTTGCCCAGGTCGAGCCCGGCGTCGACCACGATCCGGTCGGGACTGATGCCGGCCGCCTCGGCCCGGCAGGCACGCTCGAGCAGGAAGGCCCCCACGTCCTCGACGACGTCGTCGTAGACCGGTTCGGGGTCCGCGACCCGGGGGGCCAGCCGGATGTGGGTGGCCACGACGGTGGCGCCGGCGGTGGCGGCGACCGTGAGGTACCGCGGGTCGGCGAACCCGCTGATGTCGTTGCCCACGACCGCCCCGGCGGCGAAGGACGCCTCGGCCACCGACGCCCGCCACGTGTCGACCGAGAGCGGCACGTCGAAGCGCGCCCGCAACGCCTCGACGGCCGGCACCACTCGGTCGAGCTCCTCGTCCTCGGTGACCTCGGGGCCGGGCCCGGCCTTGACCCCACCCACGTCGAGCAGGTCGGCGCCGGCCGTGACGTGGGCGTCGGCCAGCCGATAGAACGCGTCGAGATCCCAGTGCGCGCCACGGTCGTAGAACGAGTCGGGCGTGCGGTTGAGGATTCCCATGACGAGCGCCCGGGTGGTGATGTCGTGGCGCCGATCACCGAGCCGCACCTGCATCGCCGGCAGTCTCCCCGATGTCGACGTCGAGCGCGGCACCGGCGGGCCGGAGCCGGATCACGAGGCGTCCGACCCGCAGGTCGACCGGCTCGGTGACGGCGGTGGCGTCGCGGATGCGATGGCCCGCGGGCGCGGCGACCGCCCGCACCGGCACCCGTGAGCGGATGCCGACCAGGACCCCGCCGATCGTCCTCGTCCCCCGTCGGGCGACCACGAGATCGAGCGACCGCACGCCGGCGCGGTGGAGCCCGTCGAGGACACGGGCGGGGTCGGTGGCACCGTCGAGGACCAGCACGCTGCGCCCGTCGCGCCACAGCACCGCGCCCCGCGCCAGCTCGCGTGCCTCGACCGCGCCGGTCGCCGGCCGGGCGAGCACCAGCACCGCCGCGACTGCGAGGAGGACCGCGAGCCGGCGCCGCAGCGCGAGGGCAGCACCGAGCAGCACGGCGATGCTCACCGTCTCTCGGAGTCCCACGGCGCCGAGCGGCAGACCCGCCGACCACCGGGCGACGCCCGCCACCCACGCGACCATGAGGTCGGTGGGTCGGTGCAGCAGCGTCGCGACCGGACCCTCGGTCAGGCCCGCCACCAAGCCCGCCGTCATGCCCCAGGCGGTGAGCGGGCCGGCAACGGGGACGGCGAGGAGGTTGGCGAGCACCGTGACCACCGGCATGCCGCCGAAGGTGGTGACCAGGACGGGGGCCACCCCGACCTGGGCGCCCAGGGTGACGGCCAGCGGCTCGGCCAGCCACCGGGGACCGGGCAACCGGTCGGCGATCGGTCGGGCGAGCAGGAGCAGACCCACCGTGGCGCCGACCGAGAGCTGGAAGCCGACGTTGCGGGCGAGCATCGGGTCGACGAGGACGAGGGCGGTCACGGCGAGCCCGACCAATCGGAGGCGCGACGCGGGACGGCCGGCGAACGCGGCCCAGCACGCGAGCGCCGCCATCACCGACGCCCGCAACACCGACGGCTCCGCTCTCGTCGCCACCGCGAAGAAGCCGATGAGGGTCACCGATGCCACGAGCCGCCCCCGGAGCCCGAGCCGGCGCAGCGCCGGTCCGGCGACAGCCAGCAGGAAGGCGACGTTCTGCCCGGAGAATGTCGGTTAGACGGGTGTGTTCGAGATCGCCGAGGGCCTCACCGGCTATGGGACGCGACAAGAGGCCCCCGCTCGCCACCTCCGGGGGAGGGGTGGCGAGCGGGGGCCTCAACGATCAGACTGCGGAGGTTCAGTAGACGGTGAGCACCCCGACTCGCTCGACGGGCACCTCGTCGTGGTCGCGGATGCGGACCCACATGCCGTAGACGCCGGGCTTGAGGGCGAGCGCGCCGCCGTCAGGGCCGATGAGCAGGACCGCTTCGCCGTCGACGATCTCGGTGGCATGCCAGTCGCCGGCTTCGTCGTCGTCGGCTTCGCTCGGTCGGGCGCCGTCGCGGACGATGGCGACCTCGCAGGTGATGGTGGCGGTGTCGACGTTGGCGGTGAACGGGAAGAACACGTTCTCGGTCGACTCGGCAGCGATCAACACCACGCCCTCCCGTTCCGTTGCGGCTCGAACGCTCTACCGGTGCGGCGGCCCGGCCCGGCGGGCCCGGCGGGCGTCGGGCAGCGGCGACGGACCTCGAGGTAGGACCGTGCGGCGCACCCGCCGCGGACGACGCCAGACGACGAGC
Source organism: Acidimicrobiales bacterium (assembly GCA_035540955.1). Taxonomy (GTDB): domain Bacteria; phylum Actinomycetota; class Acidimicrobiia; order Acidimicrobiales; family CADCSY01; genus DATLFP01. The sequence continues at coordinate 1,592 of DATLFP010000246.1, read as the reverse complement.
ACCGGGGCGACTACGGTGCCGGCCTGCACCGCTGCTGGAGCGGACGAGGCGATCGAGGCGAGGCCGACGACAACGGGGACTTCGGGGGCCTCGACCTCGAGGGTCGCCGACTGGACCGCAGCCGGTGCTGCACCGGCGGCCGTGGCTGTGGCTTGGGCTGTGGCTTGGGCGGACTGGGCGGCCGCCGGCGCCACCGAGACAACCTCGCCGACCAGGGACGACGAGAGGGCCGCCTGCTGGACCGCTGCCGGCGCGACGGCCGCGACCTCGACGGTTCCGATCTCGGGTTCGTCGCCCACGACGTCCACGGACGCCGTCTGCACGGCGGCAGGGGCGGACGAGGTGATCGAGGCGAAGGCGACACCGTCGGGAACCTCGACGTCGACGGCCGCCGCCTGGGTGGCAGCTGGCGCGGTGGACGTCACCGCAACGGTTGACGACGCGTCGACGGTGGCGGACTGGGCCGCAGCGGGAGCCGTCCCGGTGGCATCGGCCGAAGCCGCAGCCTCGATGGTCGCTGCCTGAGCGGCGGGAGGAGCGGTCGAGGTGCTCCCGGCCGAAGCCGAGGAGACAGCCGTCGCCGCCTGGACTGCTGCCGGCGCTGTGGAGGTCGCAGCGGCCGACGCCCCCGCATCGATCGTTGCTGACTGCGCGGCGGCGGGCGCGACACCCGTGACCGCCGCTGCGGCCGCCGCGGCCGCCGTCGCGGACTGGACGGCCGCTGGTGCCCCTGTGGCCGCCTGGACGTCCAGGGACGACGAGACGGCCGCCTGCTGGGTCGCCTCGGGGGCGGCCCCGGCGACCGCGGCGGTGACCGTGTCGGGTTCGACGGTCTCGACGTCGACGGCGGCGGCCTGGACCGCGGCCGGGGCGATAGCGGCGATGGCTGCCGAGGATGACGAGGTGCCGGTCGATGCCTGCGCAGCTGCGGGGGCGGCGGCGACGACCGCCGCGGCGATCGGGTCCGGCACGGCCTCGTCGGGGTGTACGAGCCGCGAGTTGTCGGGCGAGCCGTTGCCGTAGCGGTGCGTCGCGGTCCGGTTCGACGAGTTGACCCGGTTGACGATGACGACCAGGCGGTCGTTCGCGGCGAACGTGATGGCAGTGCCGGGTGTCGCCGCCCACGTGTAGTCGGCGGTCGTCCCGTTGCTCAGTGTGTTCGTCGAGTCGACGATCGTCTGCTGCAGGACACCCGACGAGTTGTAGCGCAGCACCCGCACCCGGACCGTCGGCGCCTGGCCGTTCGGCCCCGCTGTCGCGATCCGCAGCGTGACGGTGAACGCGCCCGCGTCGAGGGTGCGGGCCGTCTCGGTGACCGCCCACCAGTGCTCCACCCCGGAGAGGAGCAGCTGGGTCTGCAGCGATGACTGGGCGTCGCCCAGCAGCAGCGTGGCCTGAAGGCCGACGAGTGGGCCGACGTCGGCCCGGAGGTGGCGGGTGGCCACCGGAGATCAGCCGGCCGGCTGCGTGTGGGTCCAGCTGGTCAGCTTCACGGCGAGGCCGACCGACACCGTCGCGGTGGAGAGGATCATGTCGGTGCCGCTCGTTCCCGCCGACCCGTCGCACACAGGGTTGTCGCCGTCGTCGTAGGC
>DATLFP010000245.1:0-10186 GCA_035540955.1 Acidimicrobiales bacterium | reverse complement strand
TAGATAGCGCTATATAACGCTGGATAACGGTGTAAAGTGGACACACTGTGACGAAGTGGCCTGGCCGGCGCGCCCGGCGGGTGGCGGCGACACTGCTCGTCGCGACCGGCGCCCTCGTCGATGCGGCCGCCCTCGGCGTCGAGACGGCGCCGAACCTGGCGCCTGCCTGCGGCGAGCTCGAGACCGTCGCGCTGCCCGGCGGAGGGTGGTTCTGCACGCACGGGGCCGACCCGGCGCCGCCCGGCGTCGACCACCGGGTGCCACGGCCGCTCGAGTCGAGCTCGGGTGACGCCACCTTCTTCGAGGCCGAAGCAGCGGCCGAGGTCCCGTGCTTCGGTGACGGCACCGCGGGCAAGCGGGTGCAGGCCCTGTACGTCCGACCCGCCGATCGCCCCGACCGTTCGGCGGAGGTGATCCCCAACATCCACCGGTGGGCGGCGGAGGCCAACGACGTCTTCGTCCGGAGTGCCGGTCGGCTCGGCGAGGTCCGTCACATCCGGTTCGTCACCACCCCCGACTGTCGAGTCGACGTGAAGGTGGCCACGGTGTCCGAGCGGGGCGACGACTCCTTGGAGGCGACGAGCGCCGAGCTCGCGGCCCAGGGCTACGACCGACCGGACCGCAAGTACCTCGTGTGGATGGACAGCACCGTCCTGTGCGGCATCGCCGGGTTCTTCCTCGACGACCGGCCCGGCGCCGAGAACTTCAACAACGGCACCGCCCCGAACCCGACGTTCGCACGGGTCGACGCCGGCTGTTGGGGCCTCGGCAGCCAGGGCCAGTCGATCGAAGCCCACGAGCTCGTTCACAGCCTCGGCGGTGTGCAACCCACTGCGCCGAACGCCACGCCCTACGGTCACTGCAACGACGAGTTCGACCGCATGTGCTACGACGACGGGAGCCCCGGCTACACCGCGACGCGGGTGTGTGACCGTGCCCACCTACCCCTTCTCGACTGCCGGAACGACGACTACTTCCACACCACGCCACCACCGTCGAGCTATCTCGCGACCCACTGGAACACGGCCCGGAGCGACTTCCTCGCCTCGGCCACCCCACCACCGCCGGGTCCCGAGGTCGTCACTCGCATCGCCGGTCCCGATCGCATCGCCACCGCCCTCGCCGCCAGTCGCGACGCGTTCCCCGAATCGCACTCGGCGAACGCTGCGGTGCTCGCCAACGCCCGCACCTTCGCCGACGCGCTGACGGGCGTCCCGGTCGCGGCCAAGCGGGGCGGCCCACTGCTGCTCAACCCGGCGACCGGACTCGAGTCCCGGGTGGCGGAGGAGCTGCGGCGCGCGGTCACGCCCGGCGGTGTGGTCTACCTGCTGGGCGGCACCGCGGCCTTGAGCGAAGCCGTTGAACGGGCGGTGCTGGCCGAGGGGTTCCAGGCCGTCCGGTACGGAGGCGTCAACCGCTACGCCACGGCGCAGATCATCGCCGAGCAAGGCCTCGGTGGCCCCCTCGTCGTCCTGCTGGCGACCGGCCACACCTTTGCCGACGCCCTCGCGGCGGGCGCCGCCGCCGCCGAGCTGGGCGGCGCCGTGCTGCTCACCGACGGCGACCAGCTCGCTCCCGAGACGCTGCAGTACGTCGGCGCCCGCCCGACGGCGCGGCGCTACGCGCTCGGGGGTCCTGCCAGTCGAGCCGACCCGACCGCGCAGTCGATCGCCGGCCGCGACCGCTACGAGACCGCGATCATGGCGGCGAAGGAGTTCTTCACCGCTCCTTCCGTGATCGGTCTGGCCAGCGGTGCCACCTTCCCCGACGCGCTTGCCGGCGGTGCCAACATCGCGTCGCGAGGTGGCCCGATGCTGCTGGCGACACCGACGGCCCCGCTCCCGGGCGTGGTCAGCACCTACCTCCGCGAGACCTCGTCGATCGAGCGCACGCTGATCTACGGGGGCGCAGGGGCGGTCGGCGAGTCGGTGCTGCAGACCGTGGCCCACGCCACGGCCAGATGAGTCGCGGGTCGTCGCTCAGTCGGTGAGACGGCGGAGCAGCTGGTCGATCGAGCTCTCGATCCGGTCGAACCGAGCATGGAGCAGGTCGATCCGATCGTCGAGTGATCGGGTGGGTGATTCGGCGCCCGACGGCTCATCGCGCGTACCCGCCACGATCTCGTCGATCGTGCCCGGCGGCCAGCCGAGCGCCGCCTCGACCCGGCGGAGCAGATAGGGGCGATACGAGGTCTGCCGGGCAGACTCCAGGTTCCGCCAGCTGGCGGCCGAGACCCCGGGCGTGTCCGACTGCCTCAAGCCGAGCGCCAGCCGTCGATCCCGCACCGTCCGTGCGACGAGCTCCCATCGTCCCTGCGCCATCTCCGCAACCTCTAGCCGCTCGATACCCGATTGGGCCAGTCGAAGGCAAGCGCGTGTCCTACGATTGAAAGCGGTCAAATGGTGGGAAACTGGCAACATTGGTTGCCAGCCCGGGAGGTGGCGATGGACTCCGAGAGCTCACATCCAGCCTTGGCCTCGTCGCTCGAGGAACGGCTCGAGCGGCTGGAGCAGGTCGCCCAGCGTCTCGAGCGAGCGGTCGAGATGCTGGCGGACCGACTCGCTCCATCCGGGTCAGCGGAGATCACGAAGTTCCGCCGACGCTCGTCCTGAGCGACGGCGCTACGCCTCGGGGATCTCCTCCCACCACTGGCACCACCACTCGAAGCCGACCAGGATCCTGAGCGTCGGATGCCAGCAGTACGAGATGTCGTCGTCGGTGTTGAGGTAGTAGAGGCAGTTCCCGCACTTCTCGTTGCCGAGGTAGGGCTTGCCCTTGAGCGTGGCTCGCTCCAACAGGTCTCGGAGCTGGAGCCAGTTCTTCTCGTCGATCTCCTTTGGCTCCGGCGGCGGGATCTCGTAGTCGGCCATCGCCGGACCGTACCCCGCGGGCGCGGTGGTCACGACAACGTCGCTCGATGAGGTAGGACGGGGTACACCGTCCGAGCCGGGGAGATGATCGATCGTGCCGACCGTCGCTGAGTCGCTGCAACTGACCAATGGGATCGCGCCGTCCGAGCGGGGGCGCGTCGTCGCGGCGCTCGGACGGCTCGACGAGCGGCTTCGCTCCTTCCCCGACGGCTCGGTCGAGCTGCGGCTGGGGGTGAAGGAGCGGGACACGCAGAGCCAACGGACGACCCTCGAGGCGTCGATCGCCGGTCAGCCGCGGATCGTGGCGACGTCCAGCCGCACCGACTTCGACGCCGCCCTCGGCGAGGTGCGCGACGACCTCATCCGCCAGATCACGGATGCGAAGAACCGCACAGAACCTCGCAACAACCGCGCCCACCGGCGTCGGCTCTGATCGACGTCACTCGTAGCGGAGGCAGCCGTCGTCGAGGCCGGCGGCCGGGAGCGTCTCCCGCTCCACCCAGTAGTCCTGGGTGTGCTGCCACTCGGGCTTGTCTCCCCGGCGGGGAAGCTGATCGACGCTGCGCATGAGGTAGTTCGGGTTGAAGTTGTCGGGGTCGATCCACGGCAGGATCGGCATGTCTTGATCGGCCGTGCGCAGCGTCGGTGTGACCTTGGTGGCGCCGAGATCGTCGAGGTGGTGCAGCAACCGGCACACGAAGTCGCCGATGAGGTCGACGCGCAGCGTCCAGCTGGCGCGGAAGTACCCGAAGACCCAGACCATGTTGGGCACGCCGGTGAACATCATCCCCCGGTAGGTGACGGTGTCGCTGAACCGCACCCGCTCGCCGTCCACGGTGAAGGGGACGTCGCCCATGACGCTCAGGTTGAACCCGGTCGCGGTGACGATGATGTCGGCCTCGAGCTCTTCGCCCGACATCGTGCGGATGCCGGTCTCGGTGAACGTGTCGATCTCGTCGGTCACCATCGACGCCTTGCCCGAGCGGATCCCGGCGAAGAGATCGCCGTCGGGCACGAACGCGAGCCGTTGCTGCCAGGGTCGGTAGCGCGGCGTGAAGTGCTTCTCGACGTCGTAGCCGGGATCGAGCTGGTCCCGGACGCCCTTGATCAGCTCCTCCTTCACGAGCTCGGGGGCCTCGAAGGACAGCCGGGTGACGGCGTGCTGGTCGTGCAGGATCTTCCGGCGCACGATCTCGTGGGTCCACTCCTCGGGGACGTCGAGCTCCCGGAGCGTGTCGGCCAGGTCGTTCGCATTGCGACCAGACCAGAAGTAGGTGGGCGACCGCTGCAGGACGGTCACGTGCGCGCACGCATCGGCGATGGCGGGCACCAGGGTGGCCGTCGTCGCGCCGGATCCGATGACCACCACCCGCTTGCCCGTGTAGTCGAGGTCCTCGGGCCAGGTCTGCGGGTGCACGATCTGCCCCGCGAACCGGTCCATTCCCGGCCACTCGGGCGTGTAGCCCTCTGCATGCCGGTAGTAGCCCTGGCACATCCAGAGGAAGCCGGTCGTGAAGCGCAGCGCCTCCCCCGTGTCGGTACGGGTGACCTCGACCGTCCACCGGTCGCTCTCGCTCGACCACGACGCGGCGGTGATGCGATGGCTGTACCGGATGTGGTCGCCGATGCCGTTCTCCTCGATGACCTCGCTCATGTACTTGCGGATCTGCTCGGCCGTGGCGATCGGCGGTCCGGTCCACGGCTTGAAGCGGTAACCGAAGGTGTACAGGTCGCTGTCGGACCGGATCCCCGGGTAGCGATGGATCAACCACGTGCCCCCGAAGCTCTCGAGCGCCTCCAGGACCACGAACGACTTCTCCGGGCACTGGTCGAGCAGGTGGTACGCGGCACCGATCCCCGAGATGCCGGCGCCGACGACGAGCACGTCCACGTGCCCCGCGTCGGTCGGTTCGAGGGCGGCACGGGCGGCAGCGTCGGTCACGGGCGGTCCTCCTCCATCCGGGGTCAAGTCTTCGCGCCGCGAGATGTTCGGCCCAGGGCCGAAGGTCCCAGAGCCCGCTCGTCCTCGCCAGCACTCATGGGGCGAGACCGAGGAGCGCCGCGACGTCGTCGGCGTGCCCGCGCCGAACGGCGTGCGTCCCGAGGGTGCGACCAGGCTCGTACAGGACGACGTGGTCGGCGAAGGCCGTGATGTCCGCGAGATCGTGCGTGACGACGAGCGCCGCCAGCTCCTGTTCGTCGACGAGATCGCGGACGAGGTGGCGAAGGTTGCGGCGGGTCGGCTGGTCCAACGCGCTGAACGGCTCGTCGAGGAGCAGGAGCCGGGGCCCTCCGGCAAGGGCGCGAGCGAGCGCCACCCGCTGCTGCTCGCCGCCGGAGAGCGTCGCTGTCCGGCTGGCGGCGAGATGGCCGGCGTGCACTCGGTCGAGCCACCGGCGGGCCTCCTGGCGCCGGCTTGCCGACGGCCCACTCCGCACGGCGAGGCCCACGTTGTCCAGTGGGCTCCGGTGGGTCAGGAGCGCCGCGTGCTGGAACACCATGCCCAGGCGGCGCTGCTGGGTCGGCACGTGGACCGCTCGAGTCGTGTCGGCCACGACCTCGCCGTCGATCGCCACCCATCCCGCGGCCGGCCGGAGCAGGCCGGCGATGGCGGCCAGGGTGACGCTCTTTCCCGCGCCCGACGGACCGAACAGCGCCGTGATGCCGGGCCCGGCCTCGAAGCGCGCCTCGACCGTGAAGGGCCCAGTCGTGATGGTGGCGTCGACGGCGACGGCGGTCGTCATCGTTCACGCGCCGAGAGCTGGGTGACCGCGAGCAGCACGACGACGGCGACGCCGACGAGCAGCAGCGAGCCGGTGCGAGCCGTGCTCCCGTCCCCGGCCTGGACGGCGTCGTAGACCGCGATCGGCATGGTCTGGGTCCGACCGGGGATGTTGCCCGCCACCATCACGGTCGCGCCGAAGTCACCGAGAGCTCGCGCGAACCCGAGTGCCACGCCCGCCGTCAACCCCCGTGCCGCCACCGGGAGGGTGACGAGGGCGGCCACCCGCCACTCCGGGTGGCCCGCCACTCGAGCGGCGGCTTCCAGCCGGCCGTCGACGCCCTCGATGGCAGCGCGCGCGGTGCGGACGACGAAGGGCAGGGCCGACACCGACGCCGCGATGACGGCGGCGGTCGGTGTGAACACGAGCGGCTCGCCGACGAGCCCCTCCCACGCCCGACCGACTGGGCTGTTCACGCCGAGGTTGGTGAGCAGGTAGTAGCCGAGAACGGTGGGCGGGAGCACGATCGGCAACGTCACGAGTGCTTCGAGCAGACCGCGGCCCCGAAACCGCCCCTTGGCCAGCACGTAGGCGAAGCCGATGCCCGCGCCGCCGGCGATGACGGTCGCGCCGAACGCCACCCGCACCGACAGCCACAGGGGGAACCAGTCGTCCATCAGCGAGGGTCCTCTCGCTCGCCGGGCAGGGCGAACCCGTAGCGCGCCATGATCCGCCGCCCGGCGTCGGACCCCACGAAGGCGGCGAAGGCCCGGGCCGGTGCCCGCCGGTCGCCGGTGGCGGTCACCACGAGCGCCTGACGCAGTGGGTCGTGGAGGTTCTCGGGCACCAGCGCATGGTCGCGACCGTCGCCGATCGTCAGCGACCGCGCGACGAGACCGACGTCGGCGTTGCCGGACTGAGCGATCCGAAGGGTGTCGGCGATGTTCTCGCCGAAGACGAGCCTTCCCCCGACGGCGTCGAGGACCCCGGCCCGCGCGAGTGCCTGCTCGGCAGCCTTGCCGTACGGCGCGTGATCGGGGTTGGCGATGGCGATCCGTCGGTAGCTCGGGTCGGCGAGGTCGGCGACCGTCGAGGGAGCGACCCCGCCCGGCGGTGTCCACAGCACGAGTCGCCCGAACGCGTAGTCGGTCTTGGTCGCGGGGTCGCCACACCCGGCGCTGATCACGTCGTCGACGAACTCGACGTTCGCCGAGGCGAACACGTCGAACGGGGCGCCGTTCAGGATCTGCTCCCGGAGCTGGCCCGACGAGCCGAAGGAGAACGTGACCTCCAACCCCGTCTCCGCGTGGAGCTGCTCGCCCAGCTCCTCGAAGGCGACCCGGAGGTCGCTGGCGGCGGCCACCGTGATCGCCGGCGCTGCGGGTGACGACTGCACCGAGGGGGCGCCGCACGCGGCGGTCGCCGCCAGCACCGCCAGGACGGCGGACCGCAGGATCACGACACCCCGGTGCCGACGGTGGTGCCGGCGTCGCCGAGCTCGTACCCCTGCAGGGTCGGTGCCCGTTCCCGCAGGGACCGGCCGCGGGCGACGTCCAGCAGCGCGGCGAGCGCGGGCAGGGAGGCCCACCGCTCGTCGACCCACAGCTCGACGGTGTGCTCCTCGAGCGCGTGGAAGCCGAGGCCGAAGGCGATGGCGGCCGCCTCCATCGTGACGCCCGCTCGCCCGCCGCGTCGCAACCGGCGGCGGGCGACGTCGAGGTGGCCAGCGGCGATCGGGCCCGGCAACCGCCCGCCCCCCGCCCGCCCGACGGCGCGCTCGAGGGTCTGCTGGCTGCTCGCCCCGGGGTTGCGCTGGACGACCCGCCACCGCCGGTCGACGATCTCCTCGATGGTCGGCGGGCCCGTCGGGCGCGCCGACGCCAGGCCGACCTGCCAGCGAGCGAGGTGCCAGCGGCGGACCGGGACCGGAGGCACTGGGAGCGCGGCTCGCTGGCCATGGACGACGGCGCCGTGCGCGCGGCCCGTCCCCAGCGCGTCGACGGCATCGATGGTCGAGGCGTGGACCGTGAGCACTCGGTGAGGTGAGGAGCGGCCGACCAGCGCCGACAGCAGCCCGAGCAGCGGGTCGCACCCGGCGATCACGAAGCCGTCGACCGCGCTGCCGGGCAGCCACCTGACCAGGCCGTCCTCGCCGACGACGGCATCGGCCACGGCCCAGTGCTCACCGGCTTCCAGCCCGTTGGGCAGCGGCGCCGCCACGAGCCGATCGCCCACGCGCGCGGTGGCGACGGGCCCGGCCAGGGGCGTGTCGCCCACCGCGGGCACCGGCGCGCCTGGCGCCTCGAAGAGCAGCTCCACGGTCGTCTCCAGGGTCCGGGCGAGGGCGAGGGCCGCGGCGACGTTGGGGACGTGGCGGCCGGACTCCAGCGCGCCGACCAGCTGCCGGCTCACGCCTGCCCGGCGGGCCAGCTCCTGCTGCGACCACCCCCGCTCCTCGCGAGCCGCCTGGATCCCAGCGTGCACGCCAGGAATCTAGCCATCCCGCTCTTCCCTGCGGGCGGCAGGCCCTGGAACAGTGGAGGCGTGGCCGACGAGGGGAACCCCGGGCGCACCGCCGAGCTGACCATCGCCCTCTCGCTCGCCTCCGACCTGGGCACCGGCCAGCCCCTCGAGCACGGGCTCCGGACGTGCTGGCTGGCGCTGGCCGCGGCGGACGCCCTCGGCCTCGCCGCGGCCGAGCGGTCCGGCGTCTACCACGTTGCGCTCCTTCGGTTCATCGGCTGCACGTCCGATGCCTCGGAGACCGCGGCGCTGGCCGGTGGGGACGACGTGGCGTTCAACGCCGTGATGGCGCCGATGTTCATGGCGGCCCGGGGTGAGAGCATGCGCCACTTCGTGCGCCACCTGGCCGAGGACCTCCCGCTGCACCGCCGTCTCGGCCATCTCGCCCGAGCCCTGAGCGACCCGGGCGGTGAGCGGGAGAGCCTGTCGGGGCACTGCGAGGTGGCGGCGCGGCTCGCCACCAGGCTCGGGCTCCCGTCCGCGGTGTGCGACGCGCTTGGCCACGCGTACGAGCGGTGGGACGGGAAGGGCTACCCCGCCGGCCTCGCCGGCGAGGACGTGCCGGTGGCGATCCGGGTGGTCACCGTGGCCCGCGACGCGGAGATGTGGTCGCGAGAGGCCGGGTGGGCCGCGGCCAACGCCACGTTGGCCCAGCGCCGCGGCCACGCCTATGACCCCGCGGTGGTCGATGCCTTCCTCGAGGGAGGGGAGCGGTGGATCGCCGAGATCGGTGACGACCCATGCGCCGCGGTCCTAGAGGCCGAACCGGCGCCGCACCTCACCATCGGCGACGGCGAGCTCGATCGGGCGCTGGCCGCCGTTGCCGACTTCGCCGACCTGAAGTCGGTCTTCTTCCGCCGCCACTCGACCGGCGTGGCCAGCCTGGCGTCGGCGGCGGCCGAGGCCGCCGGACTCTCGGCTGCCGACGCCGTCGACCTCGGACGAGCCGGCCTCGTCCACGACATCGGCCGGGTCGGGATCGCCAGCGGGATCTGGGATCGCCCCGGGCCGCTCAGCGCCGAGCAGTGGGAGCGCGTCCGGCTCCACCCGTACCTCAGCGAGCGGGTCCTGCAGCGCTGCAGGTCTCTGGCCCCCTTCGCCGCCCTTGCCGCCCATCACCACGAGCGGGCCGACGGCACCGGCTACCACCGGGGGGCGGGGGGCGAGCAGCTCTCCATCCCCGCCCGGCTGCTGGCCGCGTCGGACGCGTTCCACGCCATGACCGAGGATCGGCCCCACCGCCCTGCGCTCGCCCCAGCCGCGGCCGCCGCCCAGCTGCAGGACGACGCCGACGCCGGTCGCTTCGGGAGGCAAGAGGTGGAGGCCGTGCTGGCCGCCGCCGGGCAGGCCGCGCGACCGCCGCGGCAGGAGCGACCGGCCGGGCTCACCGAGCGCGAGGTCGACGTGCTGCGGCTGCTGGCGCGGGGTCTGTCGAACAAGGCCGTGGCGGCGGCGCTCGGCATCTCGCCGAAGACGGTCGGGCACCACGTGGAGCACATCTACGCCAAGGCAGGGGTGACGACCCGGGCGGGGGCGACGCTGTTCGCCATGGAGCACGGCTTGCTCTTGCCCTGACGTCGCGGTGATGGGGCGAACGCCCGATGTGCGCCGAACCTCCGCGGGTGACGCTCCTCGGAACGACCACCAGAGGAGGCAGAACATGGCGACGATCGACGTGAACGGCACCACGGTCCACTACGAGCGCATCGGCACCGGCCCGGCGATCCTGTTCGTTCATGGCCTGTGCGGTCACGCCGGCGCCTGGACCGAGCAGGCCGAACGGCTCGCCGACCGTCACACGTGCGTGCGCTACGACCGGCGAGGCCACACCGGCAGCGCCCGCGGCGACGCCATCATCACCGACGCCCTGCACGCCGACGACGCCGCCGCCCTGATCGAGGCGCTCGACCTCGCGCCCTGCCTGATCGTCGGGTCGAGCAGCGGCGCCGCCATCGCGGTGGACGTCATGCTCCGCTACGGGCACCTGCTCCGAGGCGCCGTGCTCAGCGAGCCGCCGCTCTTCAGTCTCGACCCCGACGCCGGGCGCGAGACCATGGACGAGCTCGGTCC
>DATLFP010000244.1:0-5634 GCA_035540955.1 Acidimicrobiales bacterium | reverse complement strand
TTCGAGGAGTACTGCGAGGCGATCTTCGAGCTGCGCGAGGACGACCTCGAGGTGATCCAGGCCCGGATCGCCGATCGGCTCGGCATCTCCCGGCCGGCGGTCTCGGAGATGGTGCGGCGCATGACCGCCGAGGGCCTCGTGCGCACCACGAAGGGGACGATCAGCCTCACCGAGGACGGCCGCCGGCTCGCCGAGCAGGTCGTGCGCCGCCACCGCCTGGCCGAGCGGTTCCTCACCGACGTGCTCGGCCTGTCGTGGGCCGAGGCCCACCACGAGGCCGGCAAGTGGGAGCACGTGCTGTCCGAGCCGGTCGAGGCCGCCATCAACCGGCTGCTCGACAACCCCACGACGTGCCCGCACGGCAACCCCATCCCCGGCTCGCTCTACGAGGCGCCCGACGCGATCGCGCTGAGCGAGCTCGACGTGGGCGGCGAGTTCGTCGTGAGCCGGATCCCCGAGGAGCTCGAGTTCACCCCCGGCCTGCTCGAGTTCCTCGAGGACAGCCAGATCACCCCCGGCAACAGCGGCGTGGTCGAGGCCGCGTCGCCGGACGGCACCGTCACCGTCCGCATGGGCGACCGCGTCATCGGCGTCGGCTCCTTCGCCAGCCAGCGGATCCTCGTCGCCACCGGCGACTAGCCCTGCGGTCGGGGTGATCAGGTCCCGAGACGCTCGACGATGGCCCCGGCCCGAGTTGTCACGCCGCTGGGACCGTCGAGACCGAGCGGCTCGGCGATCGCGAGTGCCGCCTCGGCGTGCTGGCGAGCGCGCCCCGAGTCCCCCCGCTCCATCAGGACGCGCGCCCAGTCGAGGTGCGCGCGCGCCATGACGGTCGGGTGCTGGGCCCGGTCGCACAGCTCGATCACCGCCGCGAAGTGCCCGTCGGCCGCGCTGTCGCGCCCGAGCGCCGCGGCCGCCACCGCCAGGCCGAGGTCGTTCGGATCCTGGATGTTGCCGCCGCTCCAGTTGAAGGTGCCGGCGAACGGCAGGAGCCTCTCGTACACGTCGGCGACGATCGCCGGGTCGGGCTGGACCCGGAGGGACAGCCGGCCGAGACCGCACAGCGTGACCGGATACTCCATGTCGAGCGGCACGTTGGCGCAACTGTCCGCGGCCAGCCAGCCGTAGTGGGGCCGGGCCTCCTCGACCCGATCCGACTCGACCAGAGCCGCAGCGAGGGCGAGGCGCCACACCGGCAGCCCGGGCTGGTCGCGCACCAGATCCTCGATGGCCGGCACGAGCTCGCCGACGCGGCCCTGCGCGATCCGGATGTTGTAGAAGAGGCTGCCCAGCGCGCTCTGCACGATGTCGCCGGGCAGCGACGCGGCGGTGCCGAACGTGAACGCCTCGAGCGCCAGGCGCTCGGACTCGGCGAGGTCGCCCCGGTACCCCGCATGGGCAGCCTCGAGGCAGAGGGCGTGGTGGCGCAGCATCGGCATCCTGAGATCGTCTGCGAGCCGAGACGTCGCGCCGACACACTGGTCGAACGTCGGGCGATCGCCCATGGCTCCCGCCACCCACGCGCGCGTGCGCTCGATGCCGAACCGGGCCAGCGGGTCGCCCGTCGCCTGCACGAGGGCGGCCTCCTCCTCGAGCATGTCCCACATCTCGGGGAGGAACGGCTTCGTCGAGTCGACCAGCACCCAGCCTCGGGCGAGCACCATCGACAGCGTTCCCGGGTCGCCGACCTCGCGCGCCATCGCCGTCGCCTCGGTCGCGAGTGCGATCCGTCGCTCGCGCGCGGGGCCCCACTGCAGCTCGCTGGCGAGCGCCATCAGCAGCCGGGCCCGCGTCGGGCTCGGCGCCGGATCGAGGCGCTCGAGTGCCTCCTCCAGCAGTGCGACCTGGGTATCGCTCACGCTCCCGACCCGCGACGGCTCACCGGTCAGGCTGGTGCCGGTGAGCACGGCCTCCGCGAACCGAACGCCGTCGTCCAGGGCGCGAGCGGCGGCCGCCGCCGCCGCCGTCGCCGCAAACCTCCGCTCCTCTCCGCTGTCCCGCAGCGCGTGGGCAAGGGCGAGCTGGAGCTCGTAGCGCACGAGAGGATCCGGTCGGTCGACGAGGTCGAGGATCGACAGCCCCCGCTCGTAGTGGGCGACGCCCGACTCGAAGGCGAGCTCTGCCATCGCTCGGTCACCCGCCCGTTGCGAAGCCGCCACCGCTCGGACGGGATCGCCGGCGAGCGCGCCCTCGGCGAAGTGGTAGGCGATGGCGTCGAGGTGCTCGCCGGCGTGGCGGGCCTCGAGGGCTTCGCCGAGCTTCCAGTGCAGGCGCACCCGGCGGTTCGTGGTCAGCTCCTCGTACAGCGACGAGCGTACGAGCGCGTGCGCGAACTGGTAGCGGCCGGGAGCGCCCGGCACCTCCCGCACCAAGGCTGCCCGCTCCGCCTCATCGAGGGCATCGAAGAGCTCGTCGCCCCGCCGTCCGCCGACCATCTCGATGATCGGGAGGTCGAACTGGAGACCGATGACGGCGGCCACCGCGAGCGCCTCGTTGGCGGCTTCCGAGAGACGGGAGAGGCGACGGCCCACCACCTCCCGGATGCCCTCCGGGAGGCCGACGTCCTCGAGGCTGAGGTCGCTCGTCCAGCGGCCGTCGCGCTGGACCAGCGCGCCTGACTCGGCGAAGTGCCGGAGCACCTCGCCGACGAAGAACGGGTTGCCCTCGGTCTCGGCGTGCAGGGCACGGGCGAGATCGAGCGCGGCCTCGTCGAGGTCGTGGCCCGCTGCCGCGCCGAGGAACGCTTCGACCTCGCCTTCGTCGAGGCCGTGGAGGTCGAGGCGCTCGACATTCGCCTCCCGACGGAGGTCGGCGAGGACACCGGCAAGTGGGTGGCTCCGGTCGAGATCGGTGTCGCGGTACGTCGCGAGGACGAAGACGGCCATCGGCGGGGCCCGGAGCACGTGGCGCAACAGCAGCAACGTCGCCTTGTCGGCCCAGTGCACGTCGTCGAGTACGACGACGACCGGCCGTTCGGCCGAGAGCGCGGCGAGGAGGTCGCTGGTCGCCTCGAAGAGGCGATGACGCTCCGCCTCGACCTCGGTGCTGAGCGGCGGAGGGATGCCCGGCACGCGGGAGGGGAGGTCGGGCACGATGCGCGCCAGCTCACCTCCGAGAGCACCGAGCTGGCGCCGCAGCGCGACCGGGTCCGCGACCGCCACCAGGTGCCGGAGGGCCTCGGCCCACGGCCCGTACGGGACGCCGAGCTCCTCGTCGCAGCGACCCCAGAGCACGATCGCACCCTGTGCGTGCGCCCGCCGCACGACCTCGGTGACGAGGCGGGTCTTGCCGATCCCCGGCTCCCCCGAGACGAACACGGTTCGGCGATGGCCGTCGACGGTCTCCTTCCACGTCGAGATGAGCTGATCGAGCTGCGAGCTCCGGCCGGCAAAGGGGAAGGCCGGCAGCGCGTCGATGACCGGCGGCAGGGGGAGCGCTCCCGCGGCGGACTCGGTCTCCTCGCCGGTGTCCCAGACCGCCTCGCACGTGGCGAGCGGCTCCGGTAGTCCCTTCAGATCGAGCTCCCCATGCGGAACGAGCGTGACCGCGCTGCGGCTCCCGGCGAGGGCTCGGACCAGATCGCTGGCAAGGATCTGCCCGCCGGCGGCCGCCGCGCACAAGCGCGACGCCTCGATGACGGGGGTGCCGAACCAGTCTCCACCTTCGAAGGTGGCATCGCCGGCGCTGATGCCGACGCGCATCTCGAGGCGGGCCTCGACGGAGCGGGCGTTCTGGCGAGCGACCGCCCGCTGCATCGCCGCGGCACCCGCGATCGCGTCGGCGGCGCCGCCGTAGGCGACCATCAACGCGTCGCCGATCGTCTTCACCTCGGTGCCCCCGGTGGCCTCCACCGCGTCGCGGAGCGACGCGAAGTGGGCACGCCGCACGTCGTCGGCGGCGGCGTCGCCGAGTCGCACGGCGAGATCGGTCGAGCCGACCAGGTCGGTGAACAGAATGGTGACGAGGCCCGATTGGCCAGCAGGTGGCGACTCCGAGGTCACTCGGCTCCCACAGACGGTCGACCAACCACTGGACCACTCCCCCTCCGCCGATGCCGCGATGGCACGGTCACCGTAACAACCGCTTCCGCACGGAGCGTGGCGGGCGAGGCCGTCAGCGCAGCGGGTCGGGGAGGGGCTCGGCGTGCACCACGGCGAGGCGCTGGGTGGACCGGGTGAGGGCGACGTAGAGCGAGCGCAGGCCCTGCGGCTCCTCGGCCACGATGCGGGCCGGCTCGACGACGATGACCGAGTCGAGCTCGAGGCCCTTCACGAGGCGGACCGGCACGAGGTTGACGTCGGCGTCGATGCCGGTGCGGCCGGCATCCGCGTGCTCGACCCCGGCGGCGGTGAGGGCGGCGGCGACCGGCGTGAGCAGCGAGTCGGGGACGACCACGGCCACGTTGCCCTCGCCCACCCGCTCCCGCTCGAGCGCGGCGAGGGCCGCCACCTCGGCGGGAAGGTCCCGGGCGTGGACGACGACGGGCTCGTCGTCGCCGGCCCGCACCGCCGATGGCGGCGTCAGGTCGGGCGCCGCCACCGCCAGCACGCGGTTGGCGAGCGTCATGATGGCGGCCGGGGTCCGGTAGCCGATGCTGAGCTCGCGCAGGCGCGGCGCGCGGCGCGCCGGCAGGTGAGCGAGCACCGCGTCCCAGGAGCCGGGCGCCCACGGGCCGGTGGCCTGGGCGATGTCGCCCACGACGGTCATCGATCCGCCGAGCGAGCGCCGCGCCAGCATCCGCAGCTGCATCGGTGAGAGGTCCTGGGCCTCGTCGACCACGATGTGGCCGTAGGTCCGGAACTCGTCGTCGTCCCGCGACCGGGGCCGGGGACCGAGCAGAGCGCGGGCCTCGTCGAGGAGGGGGACGTCGGCCATCGTCCAGCGCCGGTCGTCGGCCCGCTCGCCGCGCGCCCGGTGCAGCGACGCCTGCTCCCGCTCGCTCAGGGAACCGCCCGCCGCCAACCGGATGAGGGGGCGGGAGCCGAACAGGTCGCGGAGCAGGTCGACCGGCGTGAGCACCGGCCACATGCGCTCGAGCGCTTCCCGGATCACGTCGTGGCCGCGCAGACGCTGGGACACGGTGTCGGGGTCGAGCTCGCCGCGGGCGCTGGCCGCCAGCGCCTCCCACAGGCCCTGCTCGACGAAGCGGCGCCCGGCGTTGTGGGTCCGCGCCCGCCGTCGCGCCGCCCGCACGATGTCGCTCGTGGTCGACGCCGGCACCCGCAACCGGAGGACGCCGAGGCCGACCTCGAGGTCGTCGCGCAGCGGGCGCTGCCGATCGCGCACGGCCTTGGCCAGCAGGGGGACCATGCGGAGGTCGCCCTTCACCTCGTTGGCGAGCGCGTCGCCCCGGTGGTCGCCGATCTCCTCGGGCACCAGGTCGGCGACGAGGGCGAGCTCGACCCCGGCCTCGCCGAGGGACGGCAGCACCCGCTCGATGTACCGGAGGTAGAGCCGGTTGGGCCCGACCACGAGCACGCCCTGGCCCTCGAGCGGGAACCGGTGCGTGTAGAGGAGGTAGGCGGCGCGGTGGAGGGCGACCACCGTCTTGCCGGTCCCGGGCCCGCCCTGGACGACGAGGACGCCGCCGAGCTCGTCGCGGATGATCTCGTCCTGCTCGGTCTGGATGGTGGC
>DATLFP010000243.1:0-4741 GCA_035540955.1 Acidimicrobiales bacterium | reverse complement strand
GCAGGTCCGCCACCCGGACGTTGCGCTTGGCCAGGGACGTCTCGACGCCGTCCGGCAGCTGGTCGCCGTCGGTGTCGGCGAGGATCGCGGAGCTGTTGTAGAAGGTCACCTCCAGCCCGTCGGCGAGCGTGTCCCCGTCGGTGTCCTGGATGGCCGGATCGGAGAAGATCTCGTTGAACTCCTCGGCGTCGGTGAGCCCGTCGTCGTCGGTGTCGGCGTCCCGGGGATCGATGGCCAGGCCCTTCTCCACGAAGTCGTCGAGGCCGTCGCCATCGGTGTCGGCCTTCTGGGGGTCGCTCGTGACCTGCACCCTGCGGACCTCGCCTGTGGCCAGGCGGACGACGACCTCGCGCGACGTCGTCTCCTCATGGTCGTACAGGCGGTCGCCGTCGGTATCCACGAGGCTGTCGCCCGACGGCGCCGTGCCGAGGAACGGCGCCGCCGTCGGGTCGATGGCGACGCCGCCGGAGGCGCCACGGTCGGCCATGGGGTTGCCGAGGAGGTCGGTGACGTCGGCCACGCTGGCGCGGTAGTTGACCTCCGATTGCGACCCCGTGGTCAGCTCCACGGCGACCCGCTCCGGTCCACGAAGGCGGCGCCGGTGATCGCGACGCTCCCGACGCCCGGGCTCTGCTGGTCGATCCTCCATCGTGCCGGGTTCGCCGTGTTGTCCGCCATCGGCTTGCTGAACTGCACGACGACCTTGGTGTTCCCGGTTGACGTGGCGCTCACGACCCGGGGCCGCTCGGTGTTGACCGCCCGGCTGCCGGTGAAGGTGGCGCTGCGAGCGCTCGAGCTGACGGCCGTGCCTCCTGCGTCGACGACGTCGGCCGTCACCGTGTACGTGACTGCGAACTGCACGCCCGTGCCCAAGACGACTTCGCGGTTGCTGTTCTGGAGCGACGCGCCCTGAATGAATAGGTTGGGCGTCGAGGCGTAGCGCGCCGGGTCGGCGGCGTTGTGGTGCAGCGGCTTGTCGAAGGCCAGCACGAGGGTGCGCTCGTCGCGTGGCGTGGCGCTGACCAGCCGGGGCGGCGTCGTGTCCACCGGCGGCAGGCCGGCGAATCGGGCCGAGTTGGCGGTCGGATCGACGTACTCGCCCGACTGGCCCTTGACGTCGCCGACCCTGACGTCGTAGTCGCGAGCCGACTGCTGGGTGGTGGTGAGCGTCACCCGGGCGGGGTTCTGGGCATCGACCGTCGCGGCCGTCACGGTGACTGCGCCTCCACCCGACGTGGGCGACGTCAGGCCGGGGAGGAGCCCGACGACCCCCTGGACCAGACCGCCGAGGGCTCCGAGCCCCCCGAGCAGGCTCCCGCCGGAGGGTGGCGGCGGTGTGGTGCTGCCCTGCTGTGCGACCTCGGTGATCTGGTACCGGGCGGCCTCGCCGGCGCCGGCGCCCATAGCCTCACTGAAGGTCAGGAGAACCCGGGTGGAGCTCTGGCTCTCGGCTCGCAGGAGCTTCGGCTCGAGATCGGTCGAGCCCGTAAAGGCCCGCGGCGGCGATGATGCCTCCGGGCCCTTGATCTGGTACGGCACCGCCTGCTGCGCCGCCGTCGAGACCAGGGCTTGCTTGTTCCCCAGGGCCGACAGCGCGAGGACGGCAAGGCTGGATCCGTTCGGGCCGGTGATGGTGTAGTTCGTCGCCTTCAGGGCCACGGCGTTCGGCTCCTGGTCGAACGTCGCAAGCAGGCGGTGGGCGCTGATCGCCTCGACCGCGACGAGGCCGGGCTCCGCCGCCAAGGCGGCCGGTGCCGCCGCCACCAGCGCGACGACCATGGAGACGGCGACGAGAAGCGCGCCACCGGCACGCCCCCGGGACGTGCGCGTCAAACGGCCAGCGTCCAGACTCACTCCGAATCCTCCCTCTGCGCGCGGCCCGCAGAACGCGGTCCGCCCCCGGAGCGGACGCTGACATGCCACCGAAGTGAAAACCATCGAGGCTGCACCCGTCTTGAGATTCGTTCTAGCGAACGGTGAGGGTGCGGCCAGCCGCACCCTGGCGACTCAGCCCATTCGCCGGAGGTAGGCCAGCACGGCGAGGACCCGCCGGTGCGCGTCCGCCGTCGCGGCGATGCCCAGCTTGTCGAAGATGGCCGTCACGTGCTTCTCGACCGCCCGGACGGTCACCACCAGCCGGTTGGCGATGGCCTGGTTCGACAGGCCCTGGGCCATGAACCCGAGCACTTCCAGCTCGCGTACCGTGAGGCGGCGGATCTCATCCGCGTCGTGGCGGCGGGCAAGCAGCTGCGACACCACCATCGGATCGAGTGACGACCCACCGCACGCGACGCGGCGGATGGCGGCAACGAACTCGGCCACATCAGCCACCCGGTCCTTGAGGAGGTAGCCGACCCTCTCGGCACCGGAGGCGATCAGCTCCGAGGCCAGCCGGACCTCGACGTACTGCGAGAGCACGACGACGGCCACGCCCGGCCACCGCGCCCGGATGAGGTGCGCGGCACGAAGGCCCTCATCCGTGTGGGTAGGCGGCATCCTGACGTCGATGAGGGCCAGATCGGGCTGGGTTCGCTCGACAGTGGCCAGCAGGCTCGGGGCGTCGTCGCATGATCCCACGACCACCAACCCGGCGTCGCCCAACAGGTGGGCGAGCCCCTCGCGGAGCAGGACCGAGTCCTCGGCGATGACTACCCGAACGGGATCGTCGCCCGAACGCACGTCCCGCGTCCCCGCTGGCTCGTCACGCTGAACCGCCCGTCGAGGGACTCGACTCGGTCGGCGAGCCCACGAAGGCCGGAGCCCTGCACCGTCCGGGCACCGCCCACCCCATCATCCGCGACCTCCAAGGTCAGCCGTGCGCTGGTTTGGCGGACCTGGACCGAGATCCTCGTCGCACAGGCGTGCTTCGCCGCGTTGGCCAGGGCCTCGCAGAGGATGTAATAGGCCGCGACCTCGACCGGTTGCGGAAGACGCCCGTCGAGCTCCATGTGGAGGTCGACGGGAACGGGTGCGCGGGCGGCGAGGCCCTCGGCTGCGACCGCCAACCCGTGGTTGCTCAGGACCGCGGGATGGAGGCCCTGGGCCAGCTCCCGCAGCTCCTCCAGCGAGCGGCTCAGCTCGTCGGACGCGGCTCCGAGTAGCTCCTGCGCGACCGGGTCGCTGCTCACTCGTGACCGGGCCCGAGCCAGGGCGAGCGAGGCCGACAGGAGGCGCTGCTGGGCTCCGTCGTGAAGGTCCCGTTCGAGACTGCGCCGGTCTCGGTCGCCGGCCGCAGCGACCCGGCCACGCGCCAGCGCACGCCGCTGGGATGTCGCAAGCTGGAAGACCAGCCGCGACACGAGCGTCGTGAACATGAGACCTGCGGCGCCGGCCAACGCTGCGGGTAGTGGCAGGCCGCGCCCGCCCAGCGACCCGTTCAGGATGATCCGCCAGCGTCGCCCATGGAACGTGAAGTCGCTGGATTCGCTGCCCAGCAGCGGCACTGGGGCGTCCCGACGGCCATTGGTGTCGAACACCAGGCTCTCGGCGTCCTCGGCTCCCATCTCAACATCCACTGAGCCGGTGTCGTACACCTCGAAGTCGATCCTGAGGCCCCGCTCCACTGCAGCCAGCACATCGTCGGCGCGATACACCACGATCATCAGCCCGTCGCATCGCTCTCGCCGATCAGTTGCGCCCGTCGGCACATCACCCCCGTCGTACACCGGCGACACCACGACCAGTCCGGGTGATGTCGCCTGCTCCTGCACCAGACGTACCGGTGTGGTCGCCCTTGGTGTCGCATCGACGCATGCCTGCTCGATGGCTGCCCGCCGGCTCGGCTCGGCGCTCAGATCGATTCCGAGCGCCGCTTCGTTCCCGACTACTGGCTCCACAAACTCGACGACCCAGCCGTTGTTACCAGGTCCGTCGATGACCGGTTGGTCGGTGCCGACGGCCGGCGTGGCCGGCCCGCTGGGCTCTTCGAGCCGGGTGGCGATGCCCGACCGGTCTGGCACCCTTCGTCGGCGAGCGAACTCCAGCGCTTGGGCGCCGGGATGTTGCTCGAGCAGCCGCCCGACCGTGACGAACTCGTGGAACTCCGGCCCGGAGAGTGGATCGCTGACATGATGCAGGCTTCGCAGCGCCGAGAGCAGAGCGGTGTGAGACTGAACCACGGCGTCCAACCCGCTCGTTAGCCGCAACGCATCGATGGCCACGCTCCGCCGGCGTGTCTCAGCGGACGCGCGGGCGGCACCGTGGGACACCAAGACCGTGAGCAGAACGCCCCCTGCGAAGACCGCAAGCGTCGGCCGCCATGCCCGCCGAGCCCGAGCTCCCGCACCGAACACGGCGGCAGCGTAGCTGCCTGGACAAATCGGACTGGTGGTGCATGGCGCACCGATGACCTCATCAGGGCCGACGCTGCACACCCCGCAGCATCCTGGCCCCGGCACCCCAAGCCTCGACCCAGATGGTAGCGGTCGCCGGTTCTGTTGCGCGCCATGGTGCTAACAACCCGTTCCTTGCATTCGGTCGTTGTGGATCGGTCCCGGAACCGGGTTCCACCCTGACCGCGCGATCGCTGCCGGGCCCGAAGGCCCGGCAGCGAAAGGACTACGTCGGAAGCGTCGAACTAGTTCTTGCGCACCGAAGCGGTGACCGGGACGTCACGGCGGCGGGCCTGACGGACGAAGGCGACGAAGCCAGCGCCGAACAGGGCCAGGCCGAGGGCGCCGAGGCCGACGGTCAGGGCGATGATGCCGGAGGACGACGGCGAGGACGCCACCGTGCTACCAGC
>DATLFP010000242.1:0-2741 GCA_035540955.1 Acidimicrobiales bacterium | reverse complement strand
GCCACCGCTGGCCAGGGGCACCCACAAGTCGCGCGGCAGCGACAGGAGCGACGCCCGCTCGGTGGTCGGGTCGACGCGCAGCACCATGATGGTGTCGGACCGGAGCCCGCCGACCTCCTCGCGACCCACCCGGGCGGGATCGTCGGACGACAGGTTCGCCGCGCTGTCGACCCCGACCAGCAGGAAGTTCTGGGCGCCGATCGTCGAGGAGCGCTCGGTGAGCACCGATCCCAGCTCGACCCGGGCGAGCCGGTTGTACTTGGCGTAGGCGTAGCCGAGGCCGCCCGCCGTGGCGAGCAGCCCGAGCGTGAGGGCGCCGCACGCCAGCAGGGTGAGGCGCTGCCCCCAGGTGCGGGCGGCACGGCGAGGGCGCCCGCCCAGCCTCACTGGACGGGCAGACCGAGCTCGCGACTGATGACGAGGCGTTGCACCTCGCTGGTGCCCTCACCGATCTCGAGGATCTTGGCGTCGCGGTAGAAGCGGGCCACCGGCGTCTCCTCCACGAACCCGTAGCCTCCGAAGATCTGGGTCGCCTCCCGGGTGGCGGTGACCGCCGCCTCGGTGGCGTGGACCTTGGCGATGGCGGCCTCGAGCTTGTGGGGTCGGCCGGCGTCGACGAGGGCGGCGGCGCCGTACACGAGGTGCCGCGACGTCTCGGCCATGACCCGCAGGTCGGCGCACTTGAAGGCGACGGCCTGGTTCGCGCCGATCGGCCGGCCGAACGCGTGGCGCTCCTTGGCGTGGTCGACGGTGGCGGCCAGGCACGCCTCGATGCACCCGAGGGCGAGGGCGGCGATGGCGATGCGGCCCTTGTCGAGCACGGCGAGGAAGTTGGCGAACCCGCGGCCCCGCTCCCCGAGCAGGTTGGCCTCTGGCACCCGGCAGCCGGCGAAGGAGAGCCCGTGGGTGTCCGACGCGTGCCAGCCCAGCTTCCGGTAGGGCGGGTCGACGGTGAAGCCGGGGGTGCCGGCGGGCACGAGGATCGTCGACACCTCGTTCACCGCCGTGTTCGCGGTCACCGTCACCACCGAGGTGATGGGCGTGCCGGAGTTGGTGATGAAGGTCTTCTCGCCGTCGAGCACCCACTCGCCGCCCTCGAGGGTCGCCGTCGTCCTCGTGGCGCCGGCGTCGCTCCCACCGCCGGCTTCGGTGAGGCCGAACGCGGCCAGGGTCCGACCCGCGCACAGGTCGGGCAGCCACGTCTGCTTCTGCTCCTCGGTGCCGAACAGGAAGATGGGGGTGGCGCCGAGGCCGACCCCGGCGGAGAGGGTGATGGCCATCGAGTGGTCGACGCGGGCCAGCTCCTCGATGGCGATGCACAGTGCGGTGAAGTCGCCCCCGGAGCCGCCGTAGTGCTCGGGGAACGGGAGGCCGAACAGGCCGAGGTCGCCCATGGCCTGCACCACCTCGACCGGGAAGTGGTGGTCGCGGTCCCACGCCTCGGCGTGCGGGGCGATCTCGGCCGCCGCGAACTCGCGCACGAGCATGCGCAGCGCGTCGTGCTCGGGCGTGTGCTCGGCAGTGGGGGCCACGGTGCCGCAACCGTACGCTGACTGCGTGCGGGCCACGGCTCTCGGTGCAGTCGCCTCCGTCGGCGGCCGCCTCGCCACCGGGCTGCTGGATGTCACCAGCGACCTCGCCGCCCTCGACTCCCGGGGCTTCTGGGTGGTGGTCCTCCCCTACGAGGGGGCGCCGGTGTGCGCCCGGTTCGCCCGGACCCGACCGACGGTGGGCCGGCCCCGGCGCGCCTGGGTCGGGCCCGAGCGGGCGGCGTGGCGGACGAGCCTCGACGAGGCCGCCTTCACCGCCGGGGTCGCGTCGATCCGGGAGTCGATCGCCGCCGGCGACGTGTACCAGGTGAACCTCACGCGGCGGCTGTCTGCCCCCCTCCCCCGCGACGCCGACGTGCTCGCCCTGGCCTCGGCGCTGGCGGGCGGGAACCCGGCGCCGCACGCCGCGGTGGTGCGCCTCCCCGACCACGGCGTGCACGTGGCGTCGGCGTCGCCCGAGCGCTTCCTGCGGCGGGACGGCGCCACGGTGGTGTCCCAGCCGATCAAGGGCACGGCGGCCACCGCCGAGGGGTTCCTCGCCAAGGACCGGGCCGAGAACGTCATGATCGTCGACCTCGTCCGCAACGACCTGGGCCGGGTCTGCGAGTGGGGCTCGGTCGAGGTGCCGGCCCTGTGCGCCACCGAGCACCATCCCGGCCTCGTCCACCTCGTGTCGACGGTGCAGGGCACGTTGCGGCCCGGCGTCGGGTGGGCGGAGCTGCTCGCGGCCACGTTCCCCCCCGGTTCGGTGACCGGGGCCCCGAAGCTGGCCGCCATGGACGTCATCCGCCGGCTGGAGCCGGTGCCCCGGGGGCCGTACTGCGGGGCGATCGGGTGGGTCGACGCCGACCACGGGGTGGGTGATCTCAACGTCGCCATCCGCACGTTCTGGTTCGACAGCGGCGAGCTGCACCTCGGCACCGGCGGGGCGATCACGTGGGACTCCGAGCCGGCGGGCGAGTGGGCCGAGACCGAGCTGAAGGCCCGCCGGCTGCTGGCCATCGCCAGCGGCGCGCTCGTGTGACGCCGCACGTGCATCGGCCGGAGGCGTCGAGCGCCGCTGATCGTGGCAAGGTGAGCGCGTGATGGAGGAGTGGCGGGGACGGCGTGTGCTGGTCACCGGCGACAGCGGGTTCAAGGGAACGTGGTTGGCGCTGTGGCTCCAGCAGCTCGGCGCCACCGTGGTCGGCG
>DATLFP010000241.1:0-3336 GCA_035540955.1 Acidimicrobiales bacterium | reverse complement strand
GCCATCGCCCTGCGCGATCGCCTCGATGCCCGCTCGCCGGGCCGCCGGGGAGTTCGAGGCGACGGGGTGGGTGGGGGCGGGACGCCTCGGCGTCGATGGTGGCCTGGCTGCGGGCCCACGCCCGGATGACCCGGCGCTCGGCCCAGCGTCTGCGCTCGATCTCCAGGCCTGCGCGCCCTGCCCGTGTGCGCCCAGGTCTATGCCGAGGGTCACCTCTCGGGCGGTCAGGTCGAAGCCATCGTGGCCCACCTCGACGACGAGCTGACCGAGATCCTCGCCGCCCAGGAGGCCGAGCTCGTCCCCTACCTCATCCCGCTGACCGTGGCCGGGGTCAGCCGGGCCATGAGCGTCTGGCTGGTCCGGGCCCGGCCCGAGCCAGCGAGCCGGCGGAGCCCGATCGCGCGCTGCACCTGTCCCAGACCCTCGACGACCGCTGGGTGCTCGACGGCACCCTCGATCCCGAAGCGGGCGCGACGGTGGCCCGCCGGGCCGACGCCATGGTCGACATCTGCCGCTTCTTCCTCGACCATCAACGGGGCCGTGCCGGCGGGCGCCACCGTCCCCATGTGAACGTGGTCGTCGAGCTGGACGACCTCGAAGCAGGCCGGGGCGGGCGGGTGGTCGACGGGCCCGGGCTCGACGGCCCCACCGTGTCCCGCCTGCTGTGCGACTGCGCGCTGCACCGGGTCGTCATGTCGGGCCGGTCGGCCATCCTCGACTACGGCGTGTCCACCCGCACCATCCCGGCGCCGAGGGGCCCTGGTAGGTCGACCTCGCCCGCCCGCGGTCCCGCTCGTTCCCGGACATCGCTCCCTCGTGCGGGGCCCAACCGAATGTCGCGTCACCCCGCGAGACGGAACGGCGGGTAGGCGTCGGTGGCGAGGACGAAGGCGTAGCCGACGACTCGGTTGTGCCACCGCATGACGCCGACGGCGAATCGGAACAACAGTCGGGGGTAACGGCCGGTGAACAGGACGGCGAACCATGCTGCGATCGACGTGAGCACCACGGCCACGTCGAGCACGACCAGCACCAGGTAGTGCGGGATGGCAAGGAACCACTTCACGAGTGGCATCCACCGGTTCAGGTCGCGGTGGACGTCGGGATACGGCAGCTGCAGATGCACGGCCTGGTCTTCGTCGGTGGACGGGTACTCGTCACGGAGGAGCAGGAGGTAGGCGACCACCCGGTTTTGGAAGCCGAGGTAGGCGACGCTGAAGTCGAACCACCAGCGTGGGTACTTCTGGCGAGCGACGATCAGCATCAGGGACGGGAGGAACAGCACACCGGCCGCGATGCACATGAACGAGGTGGGGTCGCCGCTCGAGGACCCTGCTGCGCCGATGGCGGCGATCACGGCGAGGATCGGGATGGCGAGGATCAGGCGGAAGGCCGACGTGAGCCGGTTGCGGGGCTCCTCCGGGTAGTCGATGTCGAACCGGACGGGATACGCGGAATCGGTCGTCTCCATGGTCAGGCCTTCGATGCGACTGGACGGCGCCGGCGGTCGACGGGGACCGGGGCGAGACCGGCAGGTGTCGGTTGCTCATCCCCTGCGGGAACGGACGGCTGCGTGGGCTCGATCTCCAGGTGCGGCAGGATCCGGTCGAACCACTTCGGGATCCACCAGTTGCGGTCGCCGAGGAGCTCCATGGTGGCCGGGACGACCACCAAGCGGACGAGCGTCGCATCGAGGAAGACGGCGACGGCGAGCCCGAGACCGAAGATCTTGAGCTCTCGCATGTCCTCGAGCGTGAATGACGCGAAGACCACGACCATGATGGCGGCGGCTGCGGTGATCACCCTGGCGGTGGAGGCGACGCCGTCGGCGACCGAGGTGTTGGCGTCGCCGGTCCGCAGGTACTCCTCGCGGATGCGGGAGAGCAGCAGGACCTCGTAGTCCATCGAGAGTCCGAAGACGACGGCGAAGAGCATCATCGGGATGAACGGGTTGATGGGACCGCCTTCGATGCCGATGAGCCCGCCGGCCCATCCCCACTGGAAGACGGCGACGACGATGCCGTAGGCGGCGCCGATGGTGAGGACGTTCATGAGGACGGCCTTGAGCGGCACCAGCAGTGACCGGAAGACGATCAGCAGCAGCACGAACGACAACGCCAGCACCGCACCGAAGAAGAGGAGCATCCTCTTGGCGAGGTAGTCGGTGATGTCGATGGCGATGGCGGCGCCTCCGGTGACTTCGACGTCGAGGCCGGTACCGGCCGTCGCGGCGGGGATGACCTCGGCGCGGAGACGACGGACGAGTGCGGCCGTGGCTTCGTCCTGGGGAGCGGTGGTGGCGACAAGGCTCATGAGGTAGGCGCTCGGCCGGGCCGGGTCGTTGGCGATCGGGGCGGTGACGGCGGCGACGCCGTCGGTGCGCACCAGGGCGGCGTGGAGCGCGGCGACGGAGTCGGCGGACTCGCCGACGACGGTGATGAGGAACGGGCCGTTGAACCCGTCGCCGAACCCCTCGGCCAGCAGGTCGTAGGCCTGCCGGGTGTCGGTGCCCTCGGGGAAGTTCCCTTCGTCGGCCCAGCCGAGGCGAAGGCTGGCGACCGGTGCCGCGAGGAGGACCAGCACGACGCTCGCCCCGACCAGCCAGCGGAGCGGGTTGCGCTGGATGGTGCGGCTCCACCGGTAGGCGAGGGTCGCTTCCATTGGCTTCGCGACCCGTCGAGGGACGGCGCGCCGCAGCGGCCGGACGGCCAGGCTGGCGAGCAGGGTGAGGAGGGCGAAGGCGCCGCCGAGGGCAACGAGCGGCGCGAACCCGATGCCGAGCCCGAGCAGGGCGACGGACGTGAAGCCGGCGGCGATGAGGCCGCGCCAGCGGGTGATCTCGACCCGCTCACGGGCGAAGCCGAGCAGCGCCGGGAGCAGCGTGGTGGACGTGAACATGGTGGCGAGCACGGGGGCGGAGACACCGATGCCCATGCCGCCGACAGATCCGACGCCCACGAGGAGCAGGCCGAGCATCGAGATCATCACGGTGGTGCCGGCGAAGATCACGGCTCGCCCAGCGGACTCCATGGCGATCACGGTGGACGCACGGGCCGAGCGCCCGGCGTGGAGGCCGTCCCGGTAGCGGGAGACGATGAAGAGGGCATAATCGATGCCGACGCCGAGCCCGATCATGATCCCGAGGACGGTGGCGTCGGTGGGGATGGTGAAGACGTTGCTGAGGAGCAGGGTCACGCCCATGCCGGCGGCGACGCCGCCGAGCGCGACCGCTATCGGGAGGCCCATGGCGAGCACCGACCCGAATGCCAGGATCAGGACGATCATGGCGAAGGCGAGGCCGAGGAGCTCGGTCTGCGGGGGCTCGATCACGGCCAG
>DATLFP010000240.1:0-3542 GCA_035540955.1 Acidimicrobiales bacterium | reverse complement strand
ACTGGTGGTCGGGGGGTTCAGCGGCGGGGGCGGCCCTCGCCGTTGACCATGGCCGTGATGCGCTCGGTCAGCTCGGCCTTCAGCTCGGCGGCCCGCTCCTCGGTGAGGTCGCCGTCGGCCACCTTCTCGTCGATGCGCGCCGATGCCTCGGCAACGAGGGCGTCGACCACGACCTGCGCGTCGACGCCTTCGGCGCTCGCGACCTCGGCGATCGACTGCCCGCTGCGCAGGGCGTCCCGCAGCTCGTCGCCGGTGACGCCGAGGGCCTCGGCCACGACCTCGAGGCGGACACCGAAGCCGCCCCGCCCGCCGGGACCGTGGTGACCGCCGGGACCGTGGTGACCGCCCCGACCGCCATGACCGGCCGGTGCCTCACCGTTGACGATGGCCGTGATCCGGTCCCGGATGTCGTCGCTGGCGGCGGCGACCATGGCGTCGATCACGTCCTCGACGTCGACGCCCTGGCCGGTGGCGACCTCGGCGATGGTCGAGCCGTCCCGCAGCTCGGCCCGCAGGTCGGCAACGGACATGCCGAGCGCCTCGGCGGCCGCCTCGAGGTGGCCGCCGTGCCCCCGGGCGGGTCGCTCCGCCGCTTCGGTGCTGGACTTGGTCTCCTGGGCCCCCGACGTACCGGGAGCCCCCAGCAGCGCGCCGCCGACGCCCCCGCCCGCGAGGGCGAGGGAGAACGCCGCCGCGCCGATGAGCTTCCTTGTGCCGATGAGCTTTCTCGTGGTGGTCATGCCGTCACCATCGACTCCGAACCTGAGCGGCGGCTGAGAGCGAGCTAGGAGCTCAACGGCAGGGTGACCCGCACGGTGGTGCCGGCTCCCGGTGCGGTGTCGATCTCGACCCGTCCGCCGTGGGCCCGGACGGTGGCATCGACGATCGCCAGACCGAGACCGCTGCCTCCGCGGTCACGAGATCGACCCGGATCGGCGCGGTAGAAGCGTTCGAAGACGCGCTCGGCGATCTCGGGCGCCATGCCGGGACCCCGATCGACGACCTCGATCTCGGCGCAGTCGTCCCGGCGCACCGCCCGCACCGACATCGGGGTGCCCGGTTCGGTGTGAACCATCGCATTGGTGACGAGGTTGCCCAGCACCTGGCGGAGCCGGGCCTCGTCGCCGCGGACCACCACGACGTCGTCGGCTTCGAGCTGCACCGGCCGGTCGGGGTCGACGGCGCGGGCGTCGCGCACGGCGTCGCGGGCGAGGGCGGCGAGATCGACATCCTCCTCGGCGTGGGGCCGGCCCTGGTCGAGCCGGGCGAGGTGCAGGAGGTCGTCGACGAGCTCGCCCATGCGGACGGCTTCGTGCTCGGTCCGTCGCATCGCCTCGTCGAGCTCGCCGGGGTCGTCGAGTCCACCGTTGCGATACAGCTCGGCGTAGCCCCGGATCGTCGTGATGGGCGTTCTCAGCTCGTGGGAGGCGTCGGCGACGAACCGCTTGAGGCGGTCTTGTGAGGACTCGATCCGCCCGAGCATGGTGTTGAGGGCAACGCCGAGGTCGCCGGCCTCGGTGCCCGGGGCCACCTCGGGGACCCGCCGGCTCAGGTCACCGCCGGCGATGGCCGTCGCCGTCTCCGTCATCTGCTTGATGGGTCGCACGCCGAGCCTGGTCACCCAGAACGCGACCAGACCGAGCACGGCGAGCACGGCCAGCGTGGCTGCCACCGCCGCCGCCACCAGACGATCGACGGCGGCGTCGACGTCGTCGAGCGGGAGGGCATACACGAGCAGGAAGGCCCGATCGTCGCGAGCCAGGACCCGGTAGCCGTCGACCGTGAAGGGGGCGCCCGACTCGACGCCGGCCCGCGCCCGGTCGATCGTGATCCCGGGGGGTGGCCGCGACTCCTCGCCCCGCAGGGTGGGCTCGGCCAGCACGACCAGCTCACCGGTCACCCGGTCGAAGCCCCCGACATACACCGAGCTGAGGCGTTCGCGCGGGCCGCCGCGGGGGCCGGGCGGCACCCGCACCTCAGCCCGCTCCAGCTGGCTGTCGATCTGGTCGACGAGATGGCGCTCGGTCGTCCGAGTGATGAACAGCGCGGCAGCCGACAGCACCACGGCGATCGCGGCCATGCCCGTCAGCAGGCGGGCCCGCAGGGTCATCTACTGCTCGCGCAGCACGTAGCCGACGCCCCGGATGGTGTGGATCAGCTTGGGCTCGGTCGTGTCGACCTTCCTCCGGAGGTAGCCGATGTAGGTCTCGACCACCCCGCCCTCGCCCCCGAAGTCGTACTGCCACACGTGGTCGAGGATCTGGGCCTTCGACAGCACCCGGCCGGCGTTGGCGAGGAGGAAGCGGAGCAGGTTGTACTCGGTGGGTGACAGGGCGGCCTCGACACCGGCCCGGGTGACGCGGTGGGCGTCGTCGTCGAGCACGAGATCGGCGCACGACAGGACCGACCCGCCGCGATCGAGGCCCGCCCGGCGCAGCACGGCACCGATCCTCGCCACGAGCTCGTCGAGGCTGAACGGCTTCACCAGGTAGTCGTCGCCGCCGAGGGTGAGGCCTCGCACCTTGTCTTCGGTGCCATCACGGGCGGTGAGGAACAGCACGGGGATCGTGCTGCCTTCGCGGCGCAGGCGGTTGCACACCTCGAAGCCGTCGAGGTCGGGGAGCATGACGTCGAGCACGATCAGGTCGGGCCGGATCTCCGCGGCGAGCGCCAGGGCCTCCCGGCCGGTGGCCGCAGGGTGGACCTCGAAGCCCTCGTGACGCAGGGCGGCTCGGAGCATCGAGCGCAGGTTCTCCTCGTCATCGACGAGGAGGAGGGTCTCACCAGCCACGTTCACAGGTTCGCACCGTTTCCTGAGAGCTGGCTGAGAACTGCCCGGGAGGTGGGCGCTCTCCTAGGGTCCCGACCGTGCACGCCGATCCTCTCCCCGAGCTTGGCTTCTACGGTCTGCCCGGGCACACCGACACGCCGGCCGACCTCCTCACCGAGTGCCGCGACGCCGAGCGCATCGGCCTCGGCGCCTGCTTCATCTCCGAGCGCTTCAACGTCAAGGAGGCGAGCGCGCTCACCGGCGCCGCCTGCGCCGTCACCGGCACCATCGGCGTCGCCACCAGCGTCACGAACCACAACACGCGACATCCGCTGGTCACGGCGGCATGGGCCACCACGCTCCACCGCCTGTCGGGCGGGCGCTTCTCGCTGGGGCTCGGGCGGGGGTTCGACCCGCTGTTCTCGGCGATCGGGCTCAAGCCGATCACGATGGCCCAGATCGAAGACCACGTCGGCCTGCTCCGGCGACTCTGGAAGGGCGAGACGATCCTCGGCCACGACGGGCCGGCCGGGACCTATCCCTTCCTCCGGCTCGACGAGCGCTTCGACGAGGACATCCCGGTCATGCTGGCCGCCCTCGGCCCCAAGACCATGACCTGGGGCGGCCGCGTGTTCGACGGCGTGATGCTGCACACGTTCTTCTCCGACCAGGCGCTGCGCGAGTGCGTCGACCGGATCCGCGGCGGCGCCGAGGCCGCCGGCCGCGACCCGTCGTCGGTGCGGGTGTGGGCGGTGCTCGCGGTGCTCGACGA
>DATLFP010000239.1:0-26277 GCA_035540955.1 Acidimicrobiales bacterium | reverse complement strand
CCACCAAGCCTGCCACGCCCTCCCGCAGACACCACCCCGCGCGGCGCCTCCAGCCCGCCCTGCCTCCCGCACCCCCAGATCGCCACACAGACTTGCAACGGCCAAAAGTCGGCGGTTCGCGTAACGAGACGTTCGTGCGTGGGCAGGGCCATCGACGTGACGCGGAGCCAGGAGTTCTGGCTGGTGCAAGTCTGTGTGGCGATCCTCGAGTCCGGGCCCAGAGAGAAGCGCTGAGCCGACGATGACGTCCCTCGAGCACGCACCGAACCGAGGCCCTCATGTGAGGCAAGCAGTCGGGCGAGTGATCGCTCGACGAGAAGGGTGGCGTCGGGGCAGGATTTCGGAAAGGGGTGCCGTCCACGATCCGGCCATGGCTCAGAAGCGCACACCTCCCGTCGACGTCGCCCTCCCCGACCGCCTGATGAACGTCGATCAGCTCGCCGACCTCCTCCAGGTCAAACGTCCGCCACGTCCGCCGACTCGTCCACGAACGACGTGTGCCGTTCATCAAGTGGGGTCACCTGGTCAGGTTCGATCCCAACGAGATCGAACGCTGGCTCGACTTCAACACCGAGCCAGTGCGCGCTGGTGTCGCGAATTCTCTGAGGACAGGCTGAGGACAGGCTCTCTTCTTCCGACACGAAAGACCAGGTCAGAACACACTTTCTGCCCGACACGCGCCTTGCCCCGCTCACAGGCCGGCTCACCGTCACCACCCACCGCACTCGTGTCGACCATCAAGCGCATCAGCGCTCATGCGCCGCCGACCTCCAGCGCGCCGCTGTCGACCGCACGGATCAGCTCGAGTCGCGAGGCAAAGCCCGTCTTCACGTAGAGGCGCGAGAGGTAGACCTCGATCGTCTTCGGGCTGTAGTGCATCGCGGTGGCGATCTGGCGGTTCGAGAGACCGTCGCGCACCAGCCTCACCAGTTGCACCTCAGTGTCGGTCAGCGTCGATGAGCGGTCCGTCCGGCGTCGTGGAACGGAGAGCGATCGAGCACGCAGCGCGGCCGCCGCTCGGCGTCGCGACGGTGCTGCGCCGAGCGCGTCGAATGCGCGATATGCCGCGGCGAGGTTGGCGCCTGGCTCGACGTCGAGGAGACCCAACACCAGGAGCGCGTGCGCTCGCTCGTTCTCCCACGCCTCCGCCTCTGCGAACGCGAGGTAGTCGGCCGCCGCATCGGCATCACCACTGACGAGGGCGCGTACCCGGTGCACGTTTGCGTGGGCCTCGAGCCAACCGGTCCGCTCGGCGAGGTCCTCGAGGTCCTCGAGCAGAGGCGTTGCGTCGCCGCCCGACTCGACGGTGAGGTCGGCCAGCTCGCGCAGGCACTCCGCGAGCTTCCAGACGCTCGCCCCCGGCCGAAGGGCACTCGCCCGCTGCTCCTCGAAGATCCGGCGCGCCTCGTCGACGTTGCCGAGCGCCCGCTCGATTCGCGCCCGGACGACCTCGGTGTTCCGGACGTTCGGCGCGATCGGGGTCTGCAGGCCGGCAACCATCGCGGAGGCGGCATCGACGTCGCCCCGATCGAGGAGGATCTCCGCGGCGGTGCACAGCAGCATCTGCGCGATCGGGATCGTGTCCCGCGTCTCGAGATCGAACGCCGTGCTCCGGCACAGAGCGAGCGCGTCATCCCACTCGCCGCGCAGGTGGTGAACTCGGGCGCGCGCGGTCTCGGAACCGCCGCCCAGCGACAGCGCGGTGGCATCGACGCGGATGCTGCGGGCTGACGCGAGGTGGCGCTCGACCCGCTCGACCATGCCCGGCCGCCAGTCGGCGAACGCCACCAGCTCGTGGGCGAGGAGCGCGATCGTCGCCGACCCCGAGGAGCCGAGGCCGGCGGCGCGCTCGATGAGCTCCGCCGCCGTGCCCCGTTCGCCGACGTGGTTCGCGTACTGGATGAGGTGTGAGAGGGCGGGCAGCTGGGCGCCGGGCGGGACGTCGTCGGTGAGGGAGGCGAGCGCATCGGGGAACGTCGCCCGCGCCTCGTCGAGCCGGTCGACCTGCATGAGGATGTTGGTGCGGAAGCCGAGGAGCGGGCACCGAGCGCCGCCGCGGGCGAGCTCAGCGTCGATCACCGCGAGCGCCTCCTCGGCGCGACCGCACAGGTAGAGGTCACCGGCAACGATCGCTGCGGTGGCGTCGCGCGGCGGACCATCGGCGAGGAGTGCGAGCCCGTGCGTGCCGGCGACGACGGCCTCCGCCGGTCGGGCGCCGATGTGCAGCGAGCGGGCCTGGGCCGCGAACGCCTCGGCCCGTCGGGAAGACGTGCCGGGCAGGACATCCAACGCGCGCCCGTAGTACGTCGCCGACACCAACGGCGCGACGCTGGCGACGGCGCGGCCGGCAGCGAGGAGCACGTCGGCCGCCGCCTCGTCCCCGGCCTCGGCTGACGCGGCGACGTGCGGTGCGAGCTCGAGCAGGTCACGCTCCTGCGTGGAGAGCGCGCGGGCGATGGCGGCGTGAATGCGACGACGCTCGGCGGGGCCGATGTCCTCGTAGAGCGTGTCCCGCACGATCGGGTGCGCCAGCTCGTAGCCACCGTCGGTGCGAGTGAGCACGCCGGCATCGACGAGGCGGTCGAAGGTGGCTGCGACCGACGCGTCGTCGCGATCGAGGATACCTCGCACGACCGGCAGGTCGTGCAGCGCGAACCGGCCGAAGACCGCCATGACCTTGGCGAGCTCGATGTCGTCACCGGTGCCGAGGAAGAGGCGGCGGAGCAGCGCGGTCGAGGGCCGAAGCCCGACGCCGGGCGCGTCGGGAACCAGCCGAGCGCGACCGTCCTCGATGACGACGGCACGGCCGTCGAGCAGCGCCTGCGTCTTCTCGTGCGCGAAGAACGGGTTCCCGACCGATGAGGTGAAGACCGCGTCGGTGAGCGGATCGTCGGGTGCGGCGCCGAGCGCAGCGGCGACGAGCGCCTGGGTCTCGTGCCGGTCGAGCAGCTCGAGGTCGAGCACGGCGCCGCGCCCGTCGAACGCGAGCTGGTCGAAGAGCCGTTCGAGGTCGCTCGCCAGACCCGGTCGGGTGGTGACGACGGTGAGCAGCGGGACGTCGACGAGGCGGACGAGGAGGGCGGCGAGCACGAGCGAGTCGCGGTCGGCGATGTGCAGGTCCTCGAGCACGAGGACCGTCGGCGTGGTGGCAGTGTCGCCCAGCAGCTCGACCGCGGCGTTGAAGACGTCCTGCACGTCACCGAGGAAGGGGAGCGGCCCGATCCCGTTGCGAGCGACGAGGTCGCGGAACACCGCGTACGGGATGCCGTGATCGAGGTCATCGGCCCGACCGGCGAGCACGGCGTGGCCGAGCTGCCGGGCGCGGTCGGCGAGCTCGGCGACCAGGCGCGACTTCCCGATGCCGGCCTCGCCCCGGACGAGGAGCGACGCCGGCGTCCCCGCCTCCACCCGCTTGAGCTGCTCGAGGGCCGTCGCCAGGTCGAGCTCGCGACCGACCAGGGGCGTCTGCACCCCCCGATGGTGCCCCATCGCCGTGGCCCGAGCGGCCCCACGGAGCGGGGAGCACGTGTAGGGGGGACCCCACTGTTCCGGCGGCCCGCCGCAGCCGACGATCACGAGATGGAGACGAAGCCTGCGGAGTCGACCCGCACACACGAGATCCAGGGACATTGTGACGACCGGTTCCGCGAGGTGGCCGACGCCTTCGAGCGTGGGTTCACCGAGGGCGGCGAGCTCGGCGCCTCGTTCTGCGCCACCGTCGGCGGCGAGACCGTCGTCGACCTGTGGGGTGGACACGCCGACCCCGAGCGGACGCGCCCGTGGGACAAGGACACGACGACGGTCGTGATGTCGTCGACCAAGGGCGCGACCGCGCTCGCCGCCCACCTGCTCGTCGCACGCGGTGAGCTCGACCTCGACCTGCCGGTGGCGACGTACTGGCCGGAGTTCGCGGCCAACGGGAAGGAGGGCGTGCTCGTACGTCATCTCCTCAACCACCAGGCCGGCGTGCCGGCGCTGCGTGACCCGCTGCCCGACGGTGGGTTCTTCGACTGGGAGATGGTCACCGCGCGGCTGGCCGCGGAGGCGCCGTTCTGGGAGCCGGGAGCCCGCCACGGCTACCACGCGCTGACGTTCGGCTACCTCGTCGGCGAGGTGGTGCGGCGCGTCACCGGCCGGTCGCTCGGGACGTTCGTGGCCGACGAGATCTCGGATCCGCTCGGCCTCGACCTCCACATCGGACTTCCGGACGCCCACCACGCGTCGGTGGCGCCCCTCGTCCCGCCGCCGATGCCGGCACCCGACGACGCCATCCCCGCGTTCTACGTGCAGGCCATGACCGACCCCGCGTCGCTGCCGGCGCTCGTGCTCGGCAACACCGGTGGCTACATGGTGCCCGGTGCCTGGAACGACCCGGCCGCGCTGCGGGCCGAGATCCCCGCCGCCGGTGGTGTCACCAACGCCCGGTCGCTGGCGGCCATGTATCGAGCGATCGTGCACGACCGGCGCGTGGGTGACACCGAGATCACGCCCGAGCACCTCGCCCTGATGGGGTCGGTGCAGTCGGCCGGCGGGCTCGACGCCACGCTGAGCTCCCCCGGCCGATGGACCCTCGGCTTCCTGAAGGCGGGCGCGGCACCGCGGGGCGTGCTGCCGCCGTCGACGATCGCCATCAGTGACGACGCCTTCGGTCACACCGGCAACGGCGGCTCCTACGGCTTCGCCGATCCCGGGTGCGACGCGTCGTTCGCGTTCGTGATGAACCAGATGCAGATGGCGATGGGGCTGACGCCCACGGGTCAGGCGCTCGCCGACGCCCTCTACCGGGCGCTCGGGTACCAGCGGAACCGCGGCGACCTCTGGGTCAGGCCGTAGGTGCCCAGGCTCGAGGTCGACATCGTGCTCGCAGAGGACGATCACGTGTCGGGCACGGTGCGGACCGAGGGCGGCGAGGACGTGCCGTTCGTCGGCTGGATCGCGCTGCTGTCGCTGCTCCAGCAAGCCGTGACGGTCTCGACGTGACGCTGCTCCGCACGGTGGATCTCACCGTGGCCTACGGCGCCGTGCGGGCGGTCGATGCGCTGTCGATCGACATCGGCGCCGGCGAGCTGGTCGGGCTCATCGGTCCCAACGGTGCGGGAAAGACGACGTGCATCGATGCAATCTGCGGCTTCACGCCGTACTCGGGATCGGTCGTCCTGGACGGCCGACCGCTGGAGGGAATCCGTCCCGACCGGCGCGCCCGACTCGGCGTCGTCCGCTCCTTCCAGCAGGTCGAGCTGTTCGACGACCTCGACGTGCGCGGCAACCTCCTCGTCGCAGCCGATGGCGGTGACGTCTCCCCCGCCGTCGACGCGTTCGACATCGGCTCGCTCCTGGATCGCCGGACGACCGAGCTGTCAGAGGGCGAGCGCAAGCTCGTCGGCCTGGCGCGGGCCCTGACGCGCGGTCCGCGTGTGCTCCTGCTCGATGAGCCCGCTGCCGGGCTCGACACCACCGAGAGCCGCGACCTCGGCACCCGGCTGCGCCGCGTGGCTGACAGCGGCGTCGGTGTGCTGCTCGTCGACCACGACATGGAGCTCGTTCTCGGCACGTGCGACCGCGTGCACGTCATCGACCGTGGGCGGCTCCTCGCCAGCGGCGCGCCCGACGTCGTGCGCGACCATCCCGCCGTCATCGCCGCCTACCTCGGGACGGCGACGTGAGCGCCATCGAGGTCGACCGTCTTGATGCCGGCTACGGCCGCACTCCTGTCGTGCGGGGTCTCACGTTCACGGTCTCGCCGGGCGAGGTGGTCGCGCTGCTCGGACCGAACGGCGCCGGCAAGACCACGACGCTGCTCACCATCGCCGGACTGCTCCCCATGTTGGGCGGCTCGGTACGGGTCCTCAGCTCACCGGTGTCCGCTCGAGCTCCGGAGCGGCTGGCCCGCCGGGGCCTCGGCTTCGTCACCGAGGGCCGGTCGCTGTTCCCCGGCCTCACCGTGCGCGAGCACCTCCGGCTGGCGACCGACGACTGGTCGAGCGCCATCACGTGGTTCCCCAAGCTGGTCGACTTGCTCGACCGGCGTGCCGGGCTGCTCTCGGGAGGCGAGCAGCAGATGCTCGCGCTGGCTCGCGCGCTGGTCGCACGTCCCCGGGCGCTGCTCGTCGACGAGATGAGCCTCGGGCTGGCGCCGCTGATCGTCCACGACCTGGCGGCAACCGTTCGGGCGGTCGCCGACGAGCTGTCGATCGCGGTGCTGCTCGTCGAGCAGCACGTGCCCGTCGCTCTGGCGATCGCCGACCGTGCCGTCGTGCTGCGCCACGGCGAAGCGGTGCTCACCGCTTCAGCGGCCGAGCTGCGGGAGCAGCCCGACGTGCTCCGAGGCGCCTACCTCGGGGCGTAGGAGGATCACCCGCTCTTCCGCGAAAGAGTCCGCCCGCGATTGCCGGATGGGTACGGGTCGGTCAAGCTCGAGGTGACCGCGATCCGGCATTCGGCGTTCTCCGAACTGGGCGGGATCTGCCGGTCCAGGGCCGGGAGATCCCGCCCAGATGCACACCGAGGTGCCGTTCGCGATCGCATCGATTGTTCCCGCGGAAGAGTCGATCGGCCGTTCCAATCAGGCGCGTCGCGAGCGGACGCGGCGCGCGACTCACCCGCGCTGGCGCCAGCCGTTCCAGTACGTCACCTCTTCGACGGGGCGGCGGACCGCCGGCTTGAACTCGGCGCCGATCGTGTAGGCGACCGGCAACAGCGCGACCTGCGTCACGGTCTCCCACGGGATGCCGAGAAGCTCGGCTGCCTCCTTCTCCCGCAGCAGGTGCAGCGTCGTGAACGCCGACCCGAGCCCGCGGGAGCGCAGCGCGAGCTGGAAGCTCCACACCGCCGGCTTCTACGGGTCGATCCTCCCGGCGGTGTCGGCGACCGACGGCTCCGAAGCCAGTCGGGTGAGCAGGCACGGGATCACCATCACCGGCACCTTCTCGAGGTGCTCGGCGAGGTGATCGGACGAGCGGATCACCGCGCTGTTGTCATCGCCACCGGCCGCACGCACGGCCGCCTTCTGCATCTCGATGTACGGGCCGTAGCCATCCCGGTAGAGCTCGGCGAGACCGAGCCTCACGTCGGCGTCGTCGACGACGAGGAACCGCCATGGCTGGGTGTTCCCACCCGACGGCGCCTGAGTGGCGATCGAGAGGCACTCGGTCACGACCTCACGGGGCACTGGCCGGGACAGGTCGAGGCGCTTGCGCACTGCTCGAGTCGTCGTGAGCAGCGTGTCGATGCTCCGCAGGTCGAGGTCGACGGCGGTGGACATGGAGGACTCCGTTCAGGTTGGCGACGAGGCCGCTCGGGTTGAGCACGGCCGTGACGATCAGGAGCACGCCCGAGGCGAGCAGGTAGTGCTTGCCCAGGTGCAGCGTGCGGTCGAGGACGACGTAGCCGATACCGAGCGGTGCGAAGGCGCCGGCGAGGAGCGCACCGCCGATCGACGTGATGCCGCCCAGGTAGGCGAACGCCAGCAACGACAGCGACGTGGCGACGCCGAACGACTCGGGTGACAGCTGGCCGCGCGAGTAGCCGATCAGCGCGCCACCCAGACCCGCCAGAAACGACGAGATGGCGAACGCGATGAGCTTGACCCTCGCCACGTCGACGCCGATCGACGCGGCGGCCCGCTCGTTCGACCGCACCGCGAGCATCGTGCGGCCGAGCTGGGAGCGCATCAGCATTGCGACGCCGACGCAGCACAGCGTCAAGACGACGAGCACGAGCGCGCCGAACTGCCAACGCGCCGTCGTTCCGGCGTCCCGCACGGCGAGGTCGCCACCGAACAGTGATGGGTGCGGGATCAGGTTGCCGCTCGACCCCGCCAGCCTCGGGTTGCGGAACACCAGCTCCTCGATGGCGACGCCGGCAGCGAGCGTTGCCACCGCGAGCTGGATGCCGCGGATGCGCAGCGCCGGCACGGCGACGAGCACGCCGACGACGGTCGCCAGCAGCGCGGCGGCGAGGACCGACAGCGGGAACGGCAGGCCGGTGCCGATCTTGGACAGTGCGAAGCCGGCGGTGCCGGCGAACGCCGCCTGGGCCAGCGAGATCTGGCCGACCAGCCCGGTCAGCACGACGAGCGACAGCGCGATGAGGGCGGCGACCATGGAGGTGATCACACCGAACCGGTAGGTGCCCTGGGTCAGCAGCAACGCTGCCGCGCCCGCGGCGACCAGCGCGACGAACGGGATCGGGCGCAACGATGGCGTCCGCACGGCTGGCAGCCGGCCGGCGGCGAGAGCACCGCGGGTCGGCAACCGGTGGCCGAGGCCGACGAGCACGGCCACGATCAGGAGCAAGGGGATGCTCTGGGCGACACCGACCGATGCCCAATCGGGCCACCAGCTCTTGCCGGACAGGAACGTGATCTCGGCCTGCACCGCGCCGAGCGCGAGGCCCGCCGCGCACGCGGCGCCCACCGACTCGAGCCTGCCGACCAGCGCGCACGCAAGTCCGGGCACGACGAAGAACGTCCATGCGATCGAGTCGAGACCGAGCGTCGGCGACACCAGGATCGCCACGGTGCCGGCGACGCAGGAGCCGAGCACCCACGTCGCCGCGCCGAGCCGGTCGGGCGAGAAGCCCATGAGCACCGCGCCCCGCTCGCTCTGCGCCGCGGCGCGCGTCGCCAGGCCGAGACGGGTGAACCGCCCGAACGCCCACAGCGCGACGGCCAGCGCGATCGCGACGCCGGCGAGCCAGAGCCGGTCCTGGGAGAAGCTGATCCCCCACACGTGCACCGGGTCGCGGGGCAGCAGGGGCGGGACCGCGCGGCGCCCCGTGCCGAACAGCTGCACGATCGCCGCCTGGATCGTGATTGTCACGCCGACCGACGCCACGACCCGCGACAGCGCCGGGGCCGGACGCAGTGGTCGGAACACCAGCAGGTGCAAGACGAGCGCCAGCGCGGCCGCGGACGCCAGCGCCAGAGCGAACGCCGGCAGCGGCGCGACGCCGCGGCCGACCCTCAGCTCCTGGAACACGTACGCAGGCCACACGGCAACGGCGCCCTGGGCGATGTTGATGACGCCGGTCCCTCGGTGGGTGGTCACGAGCGCCATCGCGATCGCCGCGTATGCCGCGCCGGCGCCCAGGCCGACGACGAGGAAGAGGACGTGCTGGGCCACGGATCGGCCTAGATGACGCCGAGCACGAAGTCGGGCGTCATGGTCTTGATGGTCAGGTCGTCCTGCACCTGGAAGAAGAGCAGCCCGGCGTGGCACGCGGAGTTGCCGGCCATGACCGAGTGGTCGCAGGTGATCGACGGGCCGACGAAGCTGTCGAGGTCCTTGGTCGCCATCAGCGCGCTGGTAACGGCGGCACCGTCGATGTCTCCCTCGATGGTCGAGAGCACGTCGCGCAGCGTGAGCATGTCGGCGAAGGTGATCAGCGCGTTGCCGTGCACGAGGTCGCGGTGGCCGGCGTCCTCCATCACCCGGACGTACTCCCGCAGCTGGTCCTGCTTCGCCGCGGGCGCCGACTCGATGTCCGACGTGATCCAGTGGTCGGCGTCGGTGTCGACGCCGATCGCCTTGTCGCCGATGTCGCGCACGAGGTTGAAGCACGACGCCGCGAAGACCCGGCCCTGGTAGCCGGCGTCCCGCAGGGCGGAGACCATCTCGGCGCACTGGGCGTCGGTGGCGGCGACGGAGCCGCTGGCGTCGACCCCCTCGGAGACGGCCGTGGCGGCGAGGACAGCCCAGTTCGGGTTGGCGGCGTCGTAGTAGACGGTCTTGTACTTCACGCCGATCGCCTCGGCCGCCGGCAGCAGGAAGCCGTCGGTGAACGCGTGGCTCGTGGCCTCGTCCGGCAGGAACCACGCGATCGTGTCCACCCCCTCGTCCGCGTAGTACCGCAGCGCGGCGACGCCGTACGCGATGGCGGCGGCGCCGAAGTAGAAGGCGTTGGCGTCGAACATCCGACCGGCGCCGAACTGCACGTGACCGAGCATCGGGATGCCGGCGTCCTTCAGCAACGGGAGGCCGGCGTCGGCCCCGAGATCGGTCCCCTCGAGGACGGCGACGACGCCCCGCTCGATGAACTGGTTCACGCAGTCGATGGCCGACTCGGGCGTGCCGTCGGTGGCGCACCGCTCGACCTTGAACGGCCGACCGTTGACGCCGCCCAGCCGTTCGTTGACGTAGTCGGTGGCGACCTCGTTGCCGACGCGGAGCTCGGGGACGCTGAACGCGCCCCCCTCGTTGTTCATGAAGCCGATCACGATCGGCTCGCCCGTCGCCGTGATGCCCGCCGCGGTGGTCTCGGTGGTCTCGGTGGTCTCCTCGTCCTCGGCCGCGGTCGCCGCGGACGACTCGCCGCTGCCGGACGAGCACGAGGCGGCGAGGAGCAAGACGGGAAGCAAGGTGGCGAGGATCTGGATGGAGCGAGTGCGACGCATGAGTGTCTCCCTCATCGGTGCTGCGGTCGGGTCGAGCGTCCATTGACGGGCGGCCGACGGGTAGTAGGCGCCGCCCTACATCGAGACGCCGCCGCTGACGGCGAGCGTCTGGCCCGTGACATACGAGGCGTCGCCGGAGGCGAGGTAGGCGATGGCCGCCGCCACCTCCTCGGGTGTGCCGGCTCGGCCCAACACGGTCGCCGCCACGAGCTGCTCCTTGACCTTGACGCCGAGTGGTGTCGAGAACTCGGGCGCGTGCAGCAACGGTGTCTCGATGGGACCCGGCGCCACGGCGTTCACCCGCACGCCGTACCGGGCCGACTCACGCGCCACCGCCTTCGTGAAGCCGATGACCCCGGCCTTGGCCGCCGAGTACGCGGCGCCACCGGGAGCGCCGACGTTGCCGGACTCGCTGGCGACGTTGACGATGGCGCCGCGACGACGCTCATACATCGAGCGCAGCACCGCCCTGGTGCACGACATCGTGCCGCGCAGGTTGAGCGCCACGAGCCGGTCCCAGTCGTCCTCGTCGGTGTCGATGAACAGGGCGAGCTGGCCGCCTCCGGCGTTGTTCACGAGGACGTCGATCGGGCCGAGCAGCCCAGCGACCTCGGCAAATGCGGTTCGCACGACAAGAGGGTCAGTGACGTCCAGGCCGACGGGGTGGCCACCGATCTCATCCGCCACGTCGGCGGCGCCGGCTCGGTCCCGATCGGCGACGACCACCAGCGCGCCCTCCGCGGCCAGACGGCGGGCGGTGGCGGCGCCGATGCCCGACGCAGCACCGGTCACGAGCGCCAGTCGGCCGTCCAGACGGAGGTCCATGGCCCGATCGTGCGCAGGCACTGCCGTCGGACGGCAGTAGGGCGCGCCCTACTAGCCGCCCGCACCCCATTCGCGGTCCGATTCGTCCCATGGGGGCATCAAGTCGAACTCGTCGGCAAGGCCGTGCCGTCGCGGCGGCCCTGCTGCCGCTGCTGGCGGCGTGCTCGGTCTCGACGCCGCGCAACGGCGTCACAGTCGCCGCCAACCGGGAGACGGGCAACGGAGCCGCCAGCGGCGTCGTCGTCGACGCTCAGACCGGTGAGGCCCTTGCGGCCGGGAGGGCGGCAGCGCCCGGACCCGGCTCCGACGGGGTGGCCGGCGGCGCGGACGGCGTCGCGGCCACGTCCACCGCGGATGCGGTGGTGACCGAGGCCGCTGCGACCGCGAACCAGGCATCTGCGCCGGGCGTCACCGAGGACAGGGTCGTCGTGAGCGTGATCGCCGGCTTCAGCGGCCCGCTCGCGGCGATGGTGACCCGTGCCTACGACGGCCTCGCCACGTGGATGGACGACGTGAACGAGAGCGGCGGCATCCACGGCCGGCAGGTCGTGCTCAAGAAGGTCGACCACAAGGAGACCGCCGACGGCGGCGTCGCCGCGTGCAAGGAGGCGCTCAGCAACGGCTCGTTCGTCGCCATGGTCCCCGAGGGCGTCGAAGCGACGCTGACCGCGGTGAGCTGCCTCGACGCCGCCGGGATGCCGACCTTCTACTATGCCCCCACCGTCGACCCGAGCTGGCGGTACGCGTTCTCGAACACCCCGACGAGCGAGCAGGGCGGACACCAGCTCGCCAGCTACGTCGCCGGGCCGCTCGGCGGTCGCGGGACGAAGGTCGGCGTCGTCTACGTGAACCAGGCCTCGTACAAGGCGGCCGCCGACGCCTTCGTGCCCGAGGCAAGGCGACTCGGCGTCGACGTGGCCGTCGTCGAGGCCGTCGAGCCCAACCAGGCGTCCTTCGCCGCACCCCTGTTGCGCATGCAAGAGGCGGGCGTGGAGATCGTCGTGATCTCGGCCACCGCGGAGGCGATCGGCATCGTGCGCGACGCCCGCAGCCTCGGCTACGACGCCGCCATCACCGGCTGGGGGTTCCAGTTCGACTTCATCACCGCCGCCGCACGCGACCTGTTCACTGGTGTCACCGGCCTGCGCGGCTTCGCCGCCACCGACAGCGCCGCGTTCGCGCAGTACGCCGAGCGCATGGCGACCCGCGGCCGCGGACGCGACCGGGTGGACGACCTCGAGGGCTTCACCGCCTA
This sequence comes from Acidimicrobiales bacterium, assembly GCA_035540955.1. Lineage (GTDB taxonomy): Bacteria > Actinomycetota > Acidimicrobiia > Acidimicrobiales > CADCSY01 > DATLFP01. Next base: position 13,804 of record DATLFP010000239.1, on the reverse strand, counting down.
CGGCCATGGCCTGACCATCGGCGCCGTGCTCTGGGCCGCCGGTCAGAACCCGACGCGCGCGTCGGTCGTCTCCGGTTCGGAGTCCATCCGCGACTTCGACAACGGGGTGATGGCGCCGTTCAGCTGGACGCCCGACGACCACGTCGGCGTCCACGGCACGTTCCCGATCGTCTGCTGCAACGACGACTACACGTGGAAGACGGCCGGGCCGCCGGCGACCCACCACCGATGACAACGGTCGTCGTCAACGGTGCGTTCACCGGGCTCGTCTACGGCCTTCTCGCCGTCGGCCTGGTCGTCGTCTACCGCGGCACGCGCATCGTGAACTTCGCGTACGGCGAGACCGGCATGATCGGCGCGTTCGTGTTCAGCGAGCTGTGGGTCGACGGCGGGCTCGTGCTCGGTCTCGCGCTGCTCGCCGGGGTGGCCGTGTCGGCCGGGGTCGGGGCGCTGACCGAGATCGCGCTCGTGCGACCGCTGCGGGGCCAGCCGCCCCTGACCGCCATGGTCGGGACGCTGGCGGTGGCGTCGCTGATCCTCACCTTCGCGTCGCGCCGCTACGGCGTGAACCCGCGCTTCCTGCCGCCGCTGGCGCAGGGCGACGGTGTTCGGGTGCTCGGTCAGTCGATCCGGCCCGGGCAGCTCGTGGTGTTCGTCGCCGTGCTCGCCGTGCTCGCCGGACTCGCCGCGCTCTATCGGTACACGTCGTTCGGGCTCCGCCTGCGCGCGACTGCCGTCGATCCTCTCGCCGCCGGCCTCGTCGGCGTCGACACCGATCGCACCTCGCTCGCCACGTGGGCGCTCGCCGGTGGTCTGGCGGGCCTGTCGGCCATCGTCATCGCACCATCGGTCGCCTTCGGCGTGTTCTTCATGACGTCGCTGCTCCTGCGCAGCGTCGCCGCCGCGCTGGTCGGCGGGCTCACCAGCATTCCCGGCGCGTTCGTCGCCGGCGTCGGGTTCGGCGTCGCCGAGGGCGTGATCGGCTACGTGAGCCCGGTCACCGGCATCGTCGAGGTGCTGCTCGCCGGGTTCGTGATCGTGCTGCTCCTCGTGCGCCCGAGCGGGCTCGTGCGATCGGCGTACTGATGCGACGAGCGCTCCTCGCGATCGTGTGCACGGTTGCCGTCCTCACCGCCGCGCCGGCGCGCGCAGAGGAGGTGCGCCACGGCTACCAGCACACGACCGGCGTGCCGACCTTCGTCGGCCAGGCCGATCGCGCCTACGTGGCTGGCGCGGTCGGCGTCGAGACCGCACGGGCATTCGTCGCCGCCCCCGCCGCATTCACGATCGTCGCTGCATCGATGACCGGAGAGCCCGTGCTCGGCGCCTGTCCGCTCACGAGCCCCCTCGTCGGCGACGGCGAGCGGTCGTCAGACACCGCGCCCGCCGCGGACTGCTCGTCGGTCACACCGGTCGACCGCACCGATGCCGGCTGGCTCGTATCGCTCACGCCGTGGCCGCGTCACGGCGTCGCCCTCGTGCCGCTCCTGGAGCCCACCACGAGCTTCGAGCTGGCCATCGACACGACGAGGACGTCACTCGTGGCGGCACCGGCCGTCGTCGACACCCCGACGACCACGACGACCGTCGTCCCCATGACCGCGCCGGCGTTCGAGGCGCCCCCGGTGCCTGACGTCGCGGCGCCGCCGGCGGTCGAGCCTCCCGGGTCACCCGAGCCTGCGATCGTCGAGCGAGTCGCGGCGCAGCTGCCACACGTGCTCAGCGCGACGAGCCCGCCGGCCGTGGTCGTCCTCCCGCTCGTCGGCTTCGTGACGGCCGGGCTCCTGCTGCTTCGGCGACGCGGTGTGCGCGCGCCGATCCCGACCGGTGCCCACCCGCCGCTCGTCGGCGCCACCGCGCTGGTCGCCGTCCCGTTGCTCGTGCTGAGCGAGGCCAACGTCTACAAGCTCGGGCTTGTCCTCATCGTGATGGTCGCCGCCATCGGCCTCCACGTGCTGGTGACGTGGGCCGGCGAGCTGTCCCTCGCACAGGCGCCCATCGTCGGGCTCCCGGCGTTCGCGGTCGCCAAGCTCAGCGCCGACCACGGCCTCTCCCCCGTCTACCTGCTGCCGCTGGCCATCGTCGTGGGCGTCGTCACCGGCGCGCTCGTCGGCCTTCCTGCGCTGCGAGCGCGCGGCCTGCAGGTCGCGCTCGTCACCCTCGCCGCCGGCGTCGCCATCGACCGCTTCTTCTTCACCCGCGAGTGGGTCGTCGGACCCCCGGGTGGCGCTGCGGTCGCGACACCGACCATCGGCCCGCTCGAGCTCACCACCGCACGGTCGCTGTGGCCGGTGCTCGCCGTCGTGGTGCTCGGCGCCGTCACTGCGGCGTGGGTGATCGACCACTCCAAGATCGGGCGCGGCCTGCGGTGGGTGAAGGCACACCCCGACGGTGCCGCCGCGTTCGGCATCCCCGTCAGCCGCTACCGCGCCCTCGCCTACGGGATCGCCGGCGCGTTCGCCGGGCTCGCCGGCGGGCTCACGGCCATGTGGGTCCAGCGCATGACGCCACAGGCGTTCCCGCTCGGTCTGTCCTTCACCTACCTCATCATCGTGGCGCTCGCCGGCCGTGGCTTCGTGGGTGGCGTCGCCGCCGCCGCGGTCGCGGTCGAGGGCGGTCGCCTCTTCCTCGCCGGCGGCGGCGCGCTCATCGCCTACGCCGCGCCCCTCGGCCTCATCCTCACCCTCACCCGACACCAGAGCGGACTCAACGGCTTCGGCCGCCGCGCCGCCGAGCTCATCAAGGAGCGAACGATGCAGCACCGCATCCGCATCCCGTCCGTCATCGGTGGCGCGCTCGTCGCCGTCGGCTTCGCCGCCATCGCCCTCGCGTGGTACCACGCCGGCAACACCGACCAGGTGTGGGTGCAGAACCAGGAGCTCATCTCCGGGGGCATCGGGGGGCTCGCCCTCGTCGTGCTCGGCTCGGCCCTGCTCGTCGTCGACTGGCTGGCCAGCGTGCTGGCGACGCGAGCCGAGCCGTGACGTTCCTCTCCGTGCGCGACGCAGCCGTCGTGTTCGGCGGGCTCCGGGCCGTCGACGGCGTCAGCCTCGATGTCGAGGAAGGCTCCATCGTGGGGCTCATCGGACCGAACGGCGCCGGCAAGACCACGTGCTTCAACGCCATCAGCGGGTTGCAGCCGCTCACCAGCGGGACGGTCACGTTCCGGGACGAGGACGTCACGCCGCTCCCCGCCCACGACCGTGCCGCCCGCGGCATCGGTCGCAGCTTCCAGCACCTCGGGCTCATGCTCGAGGAGACGGTGCTCGCCAACGTGTTGGCCGCCCAGCACCTCAGCGTGGGGTACTCGGGCGCGCACCTCGCCCTTCGTCCCTTGCGGTGGTGGCGCCAGGAGCGCGTGCTCACCGAGCGGGCCGAGGCGGTGCTCGAGTCGATCGGCCTCTTCGAGCACCGTCACCGAGCCGTGCGCGACCTGTCGTTCGCGGGGGCGCGGGCAGTCGAGCTCGCGGCCCTTCTGGTGGAATCGCCCGCGCTCATGCTGCTCGACGAGCCGACGACCGGTCTCGACGTCGCCGAGATCGAGGATCTGCGCGCGGTGCTGCGCGGCGCCAACGAGGTCGGCACGACGATCCTCGTGATCGCCCATGACGTCGGGTTCGTGATGGGGCTGTGCGACGAGGTCCACGTGCTCGCGCGCGGGCAGCTGCTCTCGTCGGGCACGCCGGAGCAGGTGCGCAATGACCCGGCCGTCGTCGAGGCGTACCTCGGGAGTGCAGCGTGATGCTCGCGCTGGAGGTCAGCGGACTCACCACCGGGTACGTGCGGGCACCGGTCCTCCGAGACGTGAGCTTCACGCTCGGCGACGAGATCCTCGGTGTGCTCGGTGCCAACGGTGCCGGCAAGACGACGCTGCTGCGCGCGCTGTCGGGGAACCTGAAGTCGTGGTCCGGCTCGATCTCGCTGCGAGGCGACCTGCTCGGGCGGGCAACGCCGTGGATCCGAGCCCGACGCGGCCTCGCCCACGTCCCCGAGGGTCGTCACGTGTTCGGCGCGCTGAGTGTCGAGGACAACCTCGACGTCGCCGCCCTCACCGGCCGCGAGCGCGCGTTCACCAAGCAGCGCGTGTTCGAGCTCTTCCCCCGCCTCCTCGAGCGGCGCTCCCAGCTGGCTGGCAGCCTCTCCGGCGGCGAGCAGCAGATGCTCGTCATCGGCCGCGCCCTGCTCACCGGCCCGTCGGTGCTGCTCGTCGACGAGCTGTCCGCCGGCCTCGCACCCGTCACCGCACGCGAGCTCGTGGAGAGCCTCGCCGCCATCCACCGGGAGGGAGTCGCCATGATCCTCGTCGAGCAGAGCCCCCGCCTCATCGCCGACGTCGTCGACCGCGTCATCGTCCTCGAGCACGGCGGCATCGGTGCCGAGGGCACCATCGACGAGATCGGCGGCGCCGACGGGCTCGCCGACCGCTACCTGGCGACCCGATGACTGAGACCCACTTCCGCACGTGCCCGCTGTGCGAGGCGACGTGCGGCCTCGAGATCACGGTGCGCGACGGCGCGGTCGTCCGCATCCGCGGCGACCGCGACGACGTGTTCTCCCGCGGCTTCATCTGTCCGAAGGGCTCGGCGCTCAAGCACCTCCACGAGGACCCAAACCGGCTGCGGGTGCCGCACCGACGCACGCCCGAGGGTCACGTCCCCATCACCTGGGACGAGGCGTGGGCCGAGATCGAAGACCGGCTCGGTGCGATCAGGACCGAGCACGGCCCCGACGCCGTCGGCGTGTACCTCGGCAACCCCAACGTGCACAGCCTGGTGGCGCCGCTCTTCCTCCCCCACCTCATCAGGGCACTCGGCACCCGCAACCTCTTCTCGGCATCGACCGTCGACCAGGTGCCCCGCAACGTCAGCACCGGCCTCATGTACGGCGACCCCTATGGCGTGCTGCTGCCGGACATCGATCGGACGTCGTACTTGCTGATGCTCGGCGCCAACCCGTTCGAGTCGAACGGGTCGCTCGCCAGCGCACCCGACTGGCCCGGCCGACTGGGTGCACTGCGGGCGCGTGGCGGTCGCCTCGTCGTCGTCGACCCCCGCCGCACGAAGACCGCGGCCGCCGCCGACGAGCACCTCGCCATCCGACCCGGCACCGACTCGCTGTTCCTCTGCGCGCTCGCCAACGTGATCGCGACCGATGGCCTCGTCGATCTCGGCGACGCCGCGCCCCACGTCAATGGCATCGAGGAGGCCCTCGCCGCGGTCACGCCGTGGACACCGGAGCGCGTCGCGGGACCCACCGGGATCGACGCCGCGACGACCCGCCGGCTGGCGCACGAGCTGGCCGCCGCCGATCGCGCCGTCGTCTACGGGCGCATCGGCGTGCACACGGTGCGGGGCGGCACGGTCGCGTCGTGGGCCACCGACCTCCTCACGACGATCACCGGCAACCTCGACCGTCCCGGCGGCGGCATGTTCGGGCTGGGGGCGCACAGCGCACCGCGATCACCCGAGGGCGGCGGCCGCGGCTTCAAGATCGCACGGTGGACCAGCCGCGTCTCGGGTCGTCCCGAGGCAGCCAGCGAGCTCCCCGTGGCGGTGCTGGCGGAGGAGATCGAGACACCCGGTCCGGGGCAGATCCGGGCCCTGCTCACGATCGCCGGCAACCCGGTGCTCTCGACACCGCACAGCGAGCGACTCGACGCCGCGCTGGCGACGCTCGACTTCATGGTCAGCGTCGACCTGTACCTGAACGAGACGACGCGCCATGCCGACATCGTCCTGCCAGTGCCCTCGCAGCTCGAGAAGAGCCACTACGACATCGTGTTCACCAACCAGACCCTCCGCCAGGTCGCCAACTGGTCAGAGGCGATCTTCCCGACCGAGCAGCCGAGCGAGCGCGAGGTCCTCACCACGCTCACCACGATCGCGGGCGGCGGCCCACCTCCCTTCGGCGGCGCGACCGAGGAGGAGATCCTCGACGGCATGCTCCGCAAGGGCCCGTGGGGGCTCACGCTCGACGACCTGCGCGCCCATCCGCACGGCATCGACCTGGGACCGCTCGAACCGCGACTCCCGTCGAACCTGCGCACGCCATCGGCCAAGGTCGAGCTCGCGCCGCCGGAGATCATCGAACCCCTGCCCGAGCTGCTGGCGTCGATCGAGGCCGATGCGAGTGCAGTGGACGGCGAGCTGCTGCTCGTCGGACGCCGGCACGTCCGATCGAACAACAGCTGGATGCATCACATCGACATGCTGGTACGAGGCAAGGACCGCACCGCGCTCCACCTGCATCCACGCGACGCGGCCGCACACTGCCTCGTGAGCGGAGACACCGTGACCATCTGCTCGCGGGTTGGTGAGCTCGACGTGGTCGTCGAGGTGACCGAGGAGGTCATGCCTGGAGTGGTGAGCCTTCCGCACGGCTGGGCCCGCGTGAACAGCAACGTCCTCACCGATGGCGAGGCCTTCGATCCGATCTCCGGGAACGCGACGCTCAACGGGATCCCCGTACGCCTACGGCCTGGCGGCGCGCGATCGGAGACACCCTCCTCGGCCTGAATGGCATCGCGCATCGGACGACCGAGACAAGGGCCCACCACCCCACGGGCCGATCAGGAATCGCGGTGGCGACCGATCCGGCCGAGGTGGGTGTCGGAGACGCCGGTGTCGTACTTCAGGCCGTAGCCGAGGGCGCGGTCCATGCCGATGTGGGCGAACCAGATGAGGGCGACGCCCTGCCACCACGTCCGCTCGGCGGCGAGCGCCAGCGCACCCAGCAGCGCCGGCGCCGGGTAGGAGTGGGCCAGGTTGTACAGGAGCGCGCCGAGCCGGTTCGAGCGGGCGTAGCCGACCATGAGCACGTCGGGTACGAGCAGCAGCGCCGGCACCAGCCACAGCGGCTCGTCGAGGCCGACGGCGAACGTCGCGAGCGCTGCTGCCAGGAGCACGAGCCCCTCCGACCGCAGCAGCCGCAGCGGGAACCCGCTGACTGCGGGAGGCCCGCCGCGCACGTCGTCCACCGGCCCCAGTCTCGCAGCCCCGCCGTTCTGGGACCGATCGGGCCGGCCCGTCGTACCCGATCGGTCCCAGAACGGCAGGAACCCGGTCGGGCCGGCCGGCGTCGCCCACCGACCTCTTGATACTCTCGGTATCACGAGTCTCGCGGGACGACGACTCGGGGCTGGGGGGCCGACAGCATGACCATGCAGTACCGCACGCCGGGTCGGAGCGGGACCGAGGACTGACGTGGCGGAGACGACCGACTACGAGGCTCGGCGCTCGGCGTTCGGCCGCAAGAGCTTCGCCGAGCGGCAGCAGACCCACGACGAGATCGCGGCCGCCAAGCGCGAGGCGATGGCCGCCCGCGTCGAGCTGGGCCGCACCTACCTGGCGCAGCACGGGAACGGCATCACGGTCCCCCACGACCGGGCGGTCGCCGTCGTCGAGCTCGTGGAGGAGACACGGGCGGCGCGCGACGAGGCGGTGGCGCTGCTCGACGGGCGCACGGCGGGCATCGACAACGGCGCGCTGCAGTTCCCGGTGCTCGGCCACGAGTTCGCCGCCGATGGCCCCGTCATCGGGCTGGCCACCCAGCCGCTCCTGCTGGCCCCCGTCGTCCGCTACTTCGGGATGATGCCGATCCTGTTCAACGCGTTCGTGACCCGTGCGCACCAGGAGGAGCTGAAGGAGAACTCGCCCCACCGCTTCCACCTCGACCCCGAGGACACGATCTCGTTCAAGCTGTTCGTCCACCTGACCGACGTCGACGAGGACTGCGGGCCGTTCCACGCCCTCCCGGCCGACCGGACCCAGACCGTGCTCGACGCCGTCGACTACCGGGGCGTCACGATGCTGGACGATGCCGCGGTCGCCGACCTCGTCGGCTGGGACGCGGTCGTGGCCGTCACCGGCCCGGCGGGAACCGTCGCCCTCGCCGACACGACCCGGTGCCTGCACTTCGGTGGCCGCCCGCGCGCCGCCGGCAAGCCGGTGCGGGAGATGGTGGTGATCCAGTACCTGCTCCCGACCAGCGTCATCCTCGTCGGTGAGCACGCCGACAGCCCGCGCCGGTTCATGAGCCAGCTCGAGCCGACCGGCGACGACGCCTGGGATGCCCTGCTCGGCGCCACCCACACATGACGTCGACTCGCTTCGTGCGGGCTCTCGTCGCCGCCGCGCTGGTGGTGCTGGCCGCATGCGGCTCGCGGGTGCAGGGCGACGCCGAGGGCGGCACCGCCGGCGGGCTCACCAGCGGCGGATTGCGGGCGGCGCCGTCGGTCGGCGCGACCACCGGTGATCCGTCGTCGCTCGTCGCGTCAGACGGCACCGCGGCGACGGCCTCCGGCGGTGGTTCTCCCGGGTCCGTCGCCCCGATCTCGGTGCCCGGCGCGCCGGCCGGCCAGGCCGGGCCCGATCTCGGGGCCTCCAGCGGTCCCGGCTTCACGGAGGACGAGATCTACATCGGCTACCTCACGTGGAACGACGTCTCGAACGCCGGCGCCACCCTCGGCTACGCCGTCGACTACGGGGACCAGGAGCGCATCGCCCGGGCGATCGCCGACGACCTGAACGCGAGGGGCGGCATCGCCGGGCGCCAGGTGGTGATCGTGTTCTACGACTACGACACCGCCGCCCTGCTCACCGACGGGCCCGGTGCCGACCAATCCGCCTGCAGCCGGTTCGTCGAGGACCGTCGGGTGTTCGCGGTGATCGCCGTCACCGGGCCACAGAGCGACGTGCTGCCCCAGTGCCTCTACGACAACGAGATCCCGCTCATCGCCAACGACAACATCCCCTATCCCCGGTACTGGTTCGAGCAGTGGGCGCCGTTCATCTACTCGACCGGCAACCCGATGATGGAGCGGCTGGCGCCGGTGTGGCTGCAGCGGGCCGACGCCGCCGGCTACTTCGAAGGTTGGGACACGACCACCGGAGGACCCGGCGTGGCGCCCACCAAGATCGGCGTGATCCGCGCCGACGCGCCGTCGGGCGAGGCGTTCCGCGACGCCGTCGGCGCCGCGCTGCGCGGTCTCGGACACGAGATCGAGGCGGACTTCGCGCTGACGAGCGCCGTCGACACGAACGGCATGAGCTCGGCGGTGCTCCAGTTCCGGAGCAGCGGCGTCACCCACGTCATCGTCGAGTCGCTCTTCCTCCTCCTGTTCCCGCAGGCGGCGGAGTCCCAGCGCTACCGCCCTCGCTACACCGTCACCACCGGCAACGCCCCACTGCTCATCCAGACGGCGGTGTCGCCGCAGCAGCTCAACGGCGCCGTGGGGGTCGGCTACTTCGCCTCCTACGACGTCGACAACGCCCAGGACCCGGGCGACCCGAGCCCGGCCGCCACCCACTGCCGCGAGATCCAGCGGGAGGCCGGGAACAACCCCGACCAGCGGGAGTCCTGGAACCTCCAGAGCAAGGCGTGCGACGCGTTCTCGCTCATCGCCGAGGCCGTCCGGGTCGCCGGCGTCCACCCGCGAGCCATCGCCGACGGCGCGGCCCAGATCGAGTCGATCCCGCCCGCCGGCGCCTTCGACATCCTGTTCGGCCCCGGCCGGGCGGACGGTCCCGGCGCCGTCCGCGACCTCGCGTACGACCTCGGGTGCGAGTGCTTCGCGTTCACCTCCGACATCAACCATCCGCTCCGCTGATCGCGGTTCGAGGGCGCGGCCGCGGCGGTTGACCTAGGGTCGACGGCGCTGCCTACGTACGGAGGTTTCTCCCATGACGACCCTTTCGCGGAGGTTCCGGTGGGGAGCGGCCGCCGTGGCCCTCTCCCTCGTGTTCGCCGCCTGCAGTGGCGACGACGATGACGACGGGGCCACGCCGACCACGACCGACACCGAGATCACGCTCGTGCAGAACGGCAACCTGCTCGCCACGATCCAAGAGCGGGGCACCGTGCGCTGCGGCACGCGCGACGCCCTCCCCGGCTTCGCCGTGCTCACCCCCGACGGTGACCACGTCGGCTTCGACGCCGACTTCTGCCGCGTCATCGCCGCCGCCATCCTCGGCGACGCCGATGCCGTCGACTTCATCGACCTCGCCACCGAGGCCCGGTTCACGGCCTTGCAGTCCGGCGAGATCGACGTGCTGGTCCGCAACACGACCTGGACCGCGGGCCGGGACGGCAACGAGGGCGCCACGTTCCTCCAGCCCAACTTCTACGACGGGCAGGGGATGATGGTCGCCGCCGACTCGCCGTACCAGACGGTGGCCGACATGGACGGCGCCACCATCTGCGTCGCCTCCGGCACCACCACCGAGGGCAACGTCTCGAGCGAGTTCTCCCGTTTGGGGATCACCCCCGCCGAGGTGCTGTCCTTCCCCGAGGTCGACCTCATCCAGGAGGCGTTCCTGGCCGGCCGGTGTGACGGCTGGTCGTCGGACCGCTCCCAGCTCACCGGCCTCCGCTCGGAGTACCCGGAAGGCGAAGACGCGCTCCGGATCCTCGAGGACGTGTTCTCGAAGGAGCCGCTGGCGCCCGCCGTGCGCGACGGTGAGGTCGAGCTGGCCCAGGCCGTCCAGTGGGCGATCTTCGCCACCATCCAGGCCGAGGAGTTCGGCATCACGTCGTCGAACATCGGCGACTTCGAGGGCAGCGACAACCCGGGCATCCGGACCTTCCTCGGCGAGACCGAGGAGGGCGGCACGTTCGACCCGGGTCTCGGCCTGCCCGCCGACTTCGCCGTCCAGGTCATCAGCCAGGTCGGCAACTACGGCGAGATCTTCGACGCCCACCTCGCGCCGCTGGGTCTCGAGCGGGGCGTGAACTCGCTCTGGACCGAGGGCGGCCTGCTCTACGCCCCGCCGTACCGGTGATCGGCTGAGCGAGACGGTCACCCCGACGGCCACGGCCAACCTCTCGCCCAGGCCGCCGCTCTGGCGTGACGTCCGGATCCTCCGGGCGCTCTTCCAGGCGGCGGTCCTGGGCGTGGTCGTCGCGTTCGGGCTGTGGTTGGCCGGCAACGTCCGCGCCAACTCGGCGAAGACCAACATCCCGCTCTCCTTCGACTACCTCGACCAGCCGGCGACGTTCCCGATCGCCGGCAGCTCGTTCCGCCCGACGCAGAGCGTCCGTGACGCGATCGTCGTCGGCCTCGGCAACACCGTGCGGGTGGCGCTGGCCGGCATCGTGCTGGCCACGGTCCTCGGCACGCTCATCGGCATCGCCCGGCTCTCGACGAACTGGCTCGTCTCGCGCGCCGCGAAGGTCTACGTCGAGCTGTTCCGCAACGTGCCGGTGCTCGTCCTCGTCGTGTTCGCCTACCTGGCCGTGTTCCTCCGCCTCCCCCGGCTCGAGGACGCCACGACCGTCAGCGGGCTGCTCGTCATCTCCGTGCGGGCGGTGGCCGTGCCATGGGCCCGAACCGACGGCCGCGGCTGGCTCGTGCTCGGCATCCTCGTCGTGGCCGTCGCCGCGGCCGTCGCCGTGGCCCGGTGGCGCCACCGCGCCTTCGATCGCACCGGTCAGCCGGCGTTCGCGGGGGTGGCGGCGACGGTCGCGTTCGTGGCCGTCGTCGCGGCCGCGTTCCTGGCCACCGGCGGCCCCGTCGACGTCACCGCGCCTCACCTCGACGGCCGGGTCCTGCGGGGCGGGATCGCCATGCCGCCCGAGTACGCGGCGCTGCTGTGCGCGCTCGCCCTCTACACCGCCAGCCACGTGGCCGAGATCGTGCGGGGCTCGATCCAAGCCGTGCCGAAGGGCCAGAACGAGGCCGCCACCGCGCTCGCCCTCTCCTCTGGCCAGCGCATGCGCCAGGTGGTGCTCCCGCAGGCCATGCGCATCGCCGTGCCCGCCCTCGCCAACCAGTACCTCAACCTCACGAAGAACTCGTCGCTCGCCGTCGCCATCAGCTACTTCGAGCTGACGAAGGTCACGCAGGTGTCGATCGCCAGCCGGGCGCCGGCGGTGCCGTCCTACCTGCTGCTCATGGTCATCTACCTGGCCCTGTCGCTCACGATCTCGGCGATCACGAACCAGGTGAACCGGCGGTTGGCGCTGGTGGAGCGATGACAGCGGTCGCCTGGGCCCGCTCGAACCTGTTCCGCAACCGCCGGGACGCGGTCACGACGATCGTCGCCGGGCTGATCGTCGGCTGGGTGCTCTACCGGACGGCCCGCTTCGTCGTGGTCACCGGCCGGTGGGAGGTGGTGCGCACCAACCTCACCCTCTTCCTCGTGGGCCGCTACCCCAACGGCGACCAGTGGCGCGTCGCGGTCGTGGCCATCGGCGCCGGCTTCGTCGCCGGGCTCGTCGCCGGGCAGGTCGCCCGCCGCCGGCTGGGGGCGGCCATCGCCAACGGCACCCCGCTGCCGACCGTCCCGTTCACCGACCGGGTGCGCGACGTCGTCGCTCGCTACTGGCCGGCGCTGACGCTGCTCCTGCTGCTGCTCCTGCTCGCTCGAACCGCCAGCCCGTGGCTCCTCGCGGCGGCGACCATCGCCGCCACCGTCGCCGGCCGGCTCCTCGGCGCCCGCACCCCGCGGCGAGTGGGGTGGGCGATCTTCGCCCTCCCCGCCGTCCTGCCCCTCGCCGTCCTCCCGTTCCTCACCGACCCGCTCGGCTGGGACCGGTGGGGCGGGATGATGCTGACCTTGCTGCTGGCGTCGGTGAGCATGATCGCCTGCTTCCCGCTCGGCGTCCTGCTGGCGCTCGGCCGACGCTCGACCCTGCCGGCGCTGCGAGCGGTGTCGATCGGGGTCATCGAGTTCTTCCGCGGCATCCCCCTCGTCGTGCTCGTGCTGATGAGCGACGTCGCCCTCGGCTTCTTCTTCCCCCGCGACCTGCTGCCCGGCAAGGTCGTGCGGGTCATCGTCGCCTTCACGATCTTCACCGCCGCCTACGTCGCCGAGATCGTCCGGGGCGGCCTGCAGTCGGTGCCCCGCGGCCAGACCGAGGCCGCTCAGGCGCTGGGGCTCTCGCCGGTGCGCATCACCGGGCTGATCGTGCTGCCCCAGGCGCTGCGCAACGTGATCCCGGCGCTCGTCGGGCAGTTCATCTCCCTCTTCAAGGACACCACGCTGGTGTTCATCATCGGCTTCCTCGACGTGCTGTCGGTGGCCGACAACGTCACCAAGCAACCGGAGTTCCGCGGACAGGGCCTCATCGCCGAGACCCTCGTGTTCGCCGCGCTCCTGTTCTGGGTCGGGTCCTACACCCTCTCCCGCGAGAGCCAACGCATCGAACGAAAGCTGGGGGTCGGCACGCGATGACCGAGCACGACGACACCGTCTTCGCCGACGCCACGGTGGTGGCCGGAACCGGCGAGGTCATGATCGAGATCGAGGGCGTCGACAAGCTCTTCGACGACTTCCAGGCGCTCCGCGACATCAACCTGCGGGTGGGTCGCCAGGAGGTCGTGGTGGTCATCGGGCCGTCGGGCTCGGGCAAGTCGACGCTCATCCGCTGCATCAACCGGCTGGAGAAGCACGACCGCGGCCGGATCGTGGTCGACGGGGTCGAGCTGTCCGACGACATCCGCGCCATCCAGGCCATCCGCCGGGAGACGGGCATGGTGTTCCAGTCCTTCAACCTCTTCCCCCACCTAACGGTGCTGGAGAACATCACGCTGGCGCCCCGCCACGTCCGCAAGATGCCCCGGCGGGAGGCCGACGCCCTCGCCATGGAGCTGCTGGAGCGGGTCCAGATCCCCGAGCAGGCCCTGAAGCACCCGGGCCAGCTGTCGGGCGGTCAGCAGCAGCGGGTCGCCATCGCCCGGGCCCTCGCCATGCAGCCCAAGGTGATGCTGTTCGACGAGCCGACCTCGGCCCTCGACCCCGAGATGATCAACGAGGTCCTCGACGTCATGAAGGAGCTGGCGCGCGAGGGCATGACGATGATCGTC
>DATLFP010000238.1:0-2633 GCA_035540955.1 Acidimicrobiales bacterium | reverse complement strand
CTTGGAGGCGGCGCCGGGAATCGAACCCGGGTACAGGGATTTGCAGTCCCTTGCCTAAGCCACTCGGCCACGCCGCCAGGAGCGTGACACCCTACCGGCCATGCCGAGCGTGCTGGCGATCGACCTGGGGACGAGCGGGCTGAAGGTTGCCGTGGTCGACGAGGCCGGGCGGGTGCTCGGTTCGGCGTCCGCCCCCCTCACCACCACCTTCCTGCCGGGCGGCGGCGCCGAGCAGGATGCAGAGGGGTGGTGGCAGGCGATCGGCGAGTGCAGCCGGCGGGCGGTGGCCAGTGCGGGCGCCGACGTGGCGGCGGTGGCGGTGACGAGCCAGTACATGTCCATCGTCGCCATCGACGGCGCCGGACGGCCGCTGGCGCCGGCGGTGATGTGGATGGACTCCCGGGGGGCACCGCACCACCGGATCGACCCCGCGCTGGCGCTGACGTTCCTCGAGCGGCACGGCCTCGCTCCCCTCGGCTTCGGTGACCCCATGCACATCGCCTTCCTCCGTGAGGAACGGCCGGCGGTGTACGCGGCGGCCGCCGCCTTCGTCGAGCCGGTCGATCACCTCAACGCCCGTCTCACCGGCCGCATCTGCGCGACCCAGACCACCGCCATGCCGCTGATGACCGTCGACAACCGCACCCACGGCGTGACCGACCACGATCCCGACCTCGTGGCCGCCGCCGGGCTCGACCCGGCGAAGCTGCCGCCGCTCGTCCCCTTCGACGAGGTCGTCGGGCCGCTCACCGCCGAGGCAGCTGCTCACCTCGGGCTCGGCACCGACACCGTCGTCGTCACCGGCACCCTCGACTCGATCACCTCGGGGCTGGGGTGCGGCGTGATCGACAGCTCCACCGCGGGCGTGATCGTGGGCACCACGTCGGTGCTCGTCACCAACCTCGACCGCAAGGACGCCGACTACGACCACGACCTGGTCAGCGTGCCGAGCCCCCTCCCCGGGCGATGGTTCGTGATGGCCGAGAACGGCGTCGGCGGTCGGGCGCTCGAGGTGTGGCTCGGCGTCGCCGGCGACACCCACGCCGGCGCCGAGCAGCTGGCGTCGACGGTCCCGGCCGGGGCCAACGGCGTCCTCTTCCTCCCATGGCTCGCCGGCTCCATCGCGCCGTCAGCCGACTCGCGGGTGCGGGGTGGCTTCCTGAACATGGGGCTCGCCACCACGAGGGCCGACATGACCAGAGCGGTGTACGAGGGCGTCGCGCTCAACGCCGCCTGGCTGCTCCCCCACGTCGCCGCCCTCGCCGGCGCGTCCTGGCCGTCGGTGCGGCTCGGCGGGGGCGGCGCGACCTCGCCACTCTGGGCCCAGGTGTTCGCCGACGCCCTCGGCGTGCGGGTCGACCGCCTCGCCCACCCCGGCACCACCAACGCCCGCGGCGCCGCGCTCCTTGCCCACGCCCAGCTCGGCCACATCTCGCTCGACGACATCCCCGGGCTGGTCGAGGTCGCGGGCGTGCACGAGCCCGACGAGTCGGCGCACGCGACCTACCAGGGCCTCCTCGCCCACTTCATCGAGTTCCACCAGCTCGTCAAGCCGCTCTACGGCGCTCTCAACCTTCGCCAGTAGGCGGTGGTCGTTCCGGTCGTTGTTGTCGTCGGCGGTGGCAGCGCTTGCAGAGGAGTCGGCCGTTGGCGGTGTCGGTGGGGCCGTGGTGCTCCCAGGGTTGGATGTGGTCGACCTGGCAGCGCTCATAGCCGGTGTCGCAGGCGGGATGTCCCTGGCATTCGAGGTCGCGGACCTGCACGGCGCGGCGGCCCCCGCCGGTGAACAGCCGCCGGCGATACCCGACGTCGATCACCCGCGACGGCCCGTCGAACACCACCCGCTCCACATCCACCTCCGCGAGCAGGCCGGCGACCTGGCCGGGAGTGACCACCGTCCCATCCGCCAGCTGACAGATGCGGCCATTGAACGTCTCATACCCGACCAGCACCGTCAGCAGGTACCGGCCCCGCACCGCATCCGCGGGCATGGCGGCGGACCGTTCGGCCATCTCCCGCAGCGCGTCGGCCCGCCGCTGCGCCGCCGTCCGACCCAGATCCTCGACCGTGGCCCGCTCCCCATGGGCGGCGCGGGCCTCGGCCCAATCATGCTCGAACAGCTCCTGCTCCAACCGCTCGAGCTCGTTCAGGAACACCCCGCCGCCCACCGCGTCGAGCCACCCATCGACCCGCACGCCATCCTCGAACGACCGCGACGCATGCAGCTGCCGGCGATCGTGCACGTCCTTCGCATCCCGCTCGACCCGGTCCGGATCGGCGTCCTGACGGAAGTACGCGACCCGCCGCGCGAACCCGTCGAACCGGCACGTGCGGGCATCGGCCACCAGCTCGTCTTCGACCTTGTCGAACCGCTCCCGGTTCGCCCGGCACGCAGCGGCCAGCACCCGCACATGATCGGCGGACACCTCACCCGCCGCGAACGCCTCCTCGACCGCTGGCATCCTGCGCAGCGCCCGGGCGTTCGCCACTGACACGGCGGCCTGCGCCTTGGGCACGTGCGTCTTCCACGCCAGCCACGACGCCATGGTCACCCCATCGATGTCGTGCTGCGCGTCGGCGACCCCGACGGTGCGGGTGAGCTCCGCCTGCAGCCGCGACAGCTGCTGCTGCAG
>DATLFP010000237.1:0-2718 GCA_035540955.1 Acidimicrobiales bacterium | reverse complement strand
CGTCAGGTCCTTCTTGAGCGAGCTGCTCTTCTCCTGGGAGATGGCGATCGGCACGTAGCCCATCTGCCGCAGCTTCGAGGCGACGAGCGCCTGGCTGTCGCCGTCGAGGGTGCCCTGGAGCAGCCGCCCCTCCGGATCCCGGACCTTGTACTGGAACGTCGCGGCCATCAGTCGTTCCCCTCGCACTCGCAGGGCGGCCACGCCAGTGGCGCAGTCGAGCGGAGCCTGCGGAGCGAGACCATGAACGTCGCGGCCATTACGCGGTCACTCCCCTGCCGCCAGGCGGCGCAGGTCTTCGGGGTTGGCGCACCGCTCGGTGGCCGTCGCCATGGTGATGGTCCCGGCCTTCACGTGGTTCGCCAGCGACTGGTCCATCGTCTGCATGCCGAACTTCCCGCCTGCCTGCATCGAGGAGTAGATCTGGTGGGTCTTGCCCTCGCGGATGAGGTTCCGCACCGCCGGCGTGGCCACGAGCACCTCGGCGGCGCACGCCCGGCCCTTGCCGTCGGCGGTCGGCACGAGCTGCTGGGTGACGACGCCCTGCAGCGCGGACGCCAGCTGGACCCGCACCTGCTGCTGTTGGTGGGCGGGGAAGACGTCGATGATGCGGTCGACCGACTGCGGCGCGTCCTGGGTGTGGAGGGTGCCGAACACGAGGTGGCCGGTCTCCGCCGCAGTGATGGCGGTGTGGATCGTCTCGAGGTCGCGCATCTCGCCGACGAGGATCACATCGGGGTCCTGGCGCAGCACGTGCTTGAGCGCCTGGGCGAAGGTGTGGGTGTCCTCCCCCACCTCCCGCTGGTTGACGACGGCCACCTTGTGGTTGTGGAGGAACTCGATCGGGTCCTCGACGGTCATGATGTGACAGGGCTTGGTCGAGTTGATGATGTCGACGAGCGACGCAAGCGTCGTCGACTTGCCGGAGCCCGTCGGCCCCGTCACCAGCACGAGGCCCCTCGGTAGCTGCGAGAACTGGGCCACGGCGGGCGGGAGACCGAGCGTCTCCAGCGGCACGATCTCGTAGGGGATCGTCCGCAGGACGGCACCGACCGAGTCGCGCTGGAGGAAGACGTTGACGCGGAACCGGCCGCGTCCGGGGATCGAGTGAGACGTGTCGAGCTCGTGCTCGGCCTCGAACTTCTCCCGCTGCTTCTGGGTGAGGATGGCGTAGACCATCCGCCGGATCTCAGAGCCGTTCATCACCGGGAACTCGGTGAGCCGCTTCAGCTCGCCGTTCACCCGCACCGACGGGTTCACGCCGACGGTCAGGTGCAGGTCGGAGCCGCCGAGGTCGAGCACCCGATCGAGCAGATCGTTGACGTGCAGCTCGTCGAGAGCGTCGGGATCGATGTTCCAGGGGGACGGTGATGGCGACCGCCCGGGCTCGTCGAGATCGATCTCGACGTGCGGCACCTCGGACGGCGCGCCGTACATCGCGCCGAGAAGGCGCTTGAGCTCGTTGCGCACGGCCAGGGCCGGCTGCACCGGCCACCCGGTGGCCGCCTCGATGGCGGCAATGGCGTCCTTGTCGCCGGCGTCGGCCATGGCCACCACGAGGTGTTCGCCGTCGGTGTCGACCGCCACCGCCTGATGGCGCACGGCCAGCTCGCCGGGGATCATGCGGTCGAGCTCGGCCGGCATCACGTGCTCAGACAGGTCGACGAAGGCCCGGCCCGCGGTGTCGGCGATGGCGGCGACGAGGTCCTTCTCCCCCACCAGACCTCTGGCCACGAGGATGGCCGCGAGCGGCCGGTCGTCTGCCGCTTCCTGCTGGAGACAGTCCTCGAGGGAATCGCGCGAAAGCACCTTGCGCTCGACGAGGAACTCTCCGAGACGTCGCGACTGGTTCACGGGACCCGATATCGACACGTTTGGGGCCGGCCTTGATCGGTCATGCCACAACTCGCAACAGCTCTTCGACGGAGGTGTTGCCCTTGCTCACGTGGGCCAGGCCCGAGCGGCGGAGGGTGTACATGCCCTGGGCCACCGACACCTTCTTGATGTCCTCGGTGTGGGCCCGCTCGGCGACCATGCCCTTCAGCTCCTCGGAGAGGAGCAGCACCTCGTGCAGGGCGAAGCGGCCGTTGTACCCCGTCTTCGAGCACGCCTGGCAGCCAGTGGGCTGGTAGAGCTCCTCGGGCGCGTCCTCGATGTCGGGGTCGATGCCCAGCGCATCGAGGTCGGCGGAGGTCGGGAAGTACGCGACCTTGCAGCGCTCGCACAGCCGCCGGATCAGCCGCTGGGCGACGACGCAGTCCACCGACGACGACACCAGGTACGGCTCCAGCCCCATCTCGACCAGACGGGTCGGCGTCGACGCCGCGTCGTTCGTGTGCAGCGTGGACAGCACGAGATGGCCCGTCAGCGCCGCCTCCATCGCGATCGCGGCCGTCTCCCGGTCGCGGATCTCGCCCACCAGCAGGATGTCGGGATCGGCGCGCAGGATCGTGCGCAGGGCGGCGGCGAAGGTCAGCCCCGCCTTCGGGTTGATCTGCATCTGGTTGATGCCCGCCAGCCGGTACTCGACCGGGTCCTCGACGGTGATGATGTTCTTCGCCGGGTCGTTCAGCTGGTTCAGGGTCGCGTACAGCGTCGTCGACTTGCCCGAGCCCGTCGGCCCGGTGACGAGGATCGTGCCGTACGGCTTGTGGAACATCGTCTCGTACCGCTTCAGCGTCTGGGGCAGGAACCCCAGCTCGCTGAGGTCGAGCAGCGACG
>DATLFP010000236.1:0-29863 GCA_035540955.1 Acidimicrobiales bacterium | reverse complement strand
CATGCCGGCGGCGACACGACCGCCGGTGCTCTACGGTCTCCGTTGTGCACTTGTGCCGCCAACGCGCGGTCTGACCCGACGAAGGGGGAGTTGTGACGACTCCGGACAGGCACCGAGCTGGGCTTCTTCTGCGGCTGTTCGCCGTGCTGGCGGTGTTGGGTCTCGTCGCTGCCGCGTGCGGTGGCGACGACGACGACGGTGGCGGCAGCGGGGGTGGCACGACCGCTCCCGACGAGGAGCGGCCCGATCCCGGTGACCCCGTCTACGGCGGATCGATCACCGTCGGCCTCGAGGCGGAGACCAACAGCTGGCTGCCGGGTTCGGCCAACTTCTCCAACCCCGGCATCAACGTCGCTCTCGCCATCTACGACCCGATGATGCGTCGCGACGAGAACGGCGAGCACCAGCCGTACCTGGCGCAGTCGCTCGAGTCGAACGACGACCTCACCGAGTGGACCCTCACGCTGCGGGACGGCGTGCAGTTCCACGACGGCACCCCGCTCGACGCCGACGCCGTCAAGACCGTGTTCGACGACTACATCAAGGCCGACGGCTCCAACCTCGCCGGCCAGGTCGAAGACGTCGAGTCCCTCGAGGTCGTCGACGACCTCACCGTCGTCTACCGGCTCAGCCAGCCCAACGCCGCGTTCGGCGACGTGCTCGCCGGCGCCGTCGGCTGGGTGTTCTCTCCGACCGCCGCGGAGGCCGCCGGCGAGGACGCCGGCTCCCGGCCGGTCGGCACCGGGCCGTTCGTGTTCGGCGAGTGGCAGCGCGACAACCGGCTGGTGCTCACGAAGAACGAGAACTACTGGCAGGAGGGCCTGCCCTACCTCGACCAGATCATCTTCCGGCCGATCCCCGACGAGGACACCCGCATCCAGAGCCTCGCCTCGGGCGACATCGACGTGATCCAGAGCCTGCGCCAGAGCGCGATCCGCCAGATCCGCGACATCAGCGGCGTCACCAGCTTCGAGCACATCGGCAACAACAGCGGCTCGGCCATCTTCAACACCGGCCGGCCGCCGTTCGACGACGTCCGGGTCCGGCAGGCCATCGCCTACGCCCTCAACCAGGACGACCTGATCGAGGTCCTGGGTGGGACCGGGCTCACGCCGCCGCACACCCAGTACTTCAGCCCCGACAGCCCGTGGTTCTCCGAGGCCGCAGCGGCGGCGTGGCCCACCAACGACCCCGACGAGGCGGCGCGGCTGCTCGACGAGTACACGAGCGACCCGAACCGCTCCGACGGCAAGGCCGCCGGCGACCCGGTGACCTTCCAGTTCGACTGCCCGCCCGACCCGAGCCTGATCGAGCTGTCGCAGGTGTACCAGGCGCAGTGGGGAGCGGTCGGCATCCAGGTGAACCTCAACCAGGTCGAGCAGGCCACCCACGTGAGCCAGGCCATCGCCGGCGACTTCGACGCCAAGTGCTGGCGGGTGGGCAGCCAGGACGACCCCTACCGGGTCTTCTCCGACGCCTTCGGCGAGGGCAGCCCGCTCAACTTCACGCGGTTCACCCACCCCGACATCGACACCAACCTGCAGATCCTCCGCACCACGACCGACTTCGACGCCCGCAAGCAGGCCGTCGAGGAGATCTCGCTCGTGCTCGCCGAGAACGTGCCGAACACCTTCACCGCCGGCACGCTCACGACCCTCGGCGCCCGCGAGCCGGTGCGCAACCTCGACCGCTGGGTCTTCCCCGACGGCACCATGGGCGAGGGTGTGCCGGGAGCGACGACCATGTGGGGTCACGTCTGGCGCGTCGGGTAGCCGGGGCAGGACGGAGGAGCGATGCGAGCGGTGCTGCGCCGGCTGCCGCCTCTGATCGCCACCCTGCTGGCGGTCTCGTTCCTCACGTTCCTGCTCACGAGCCTGCTGCCCGGTGACCCCGCCGAGCAGATCCTCGGCCCGCAGAGCGCGACGCCGGAGCGGCTCGCGGCCGTGCGGGCCGAGCTCCGGCTCGACGACGCGCTGCCGGTCCGGTACGTGCGGTGGCTGGGCGACGCCGCCACCGGCGACCTCGGCCGCTCGTACCGGACGAACCAGCAGGTCCGCGACGCGATCATCGAGCGCCTCCCGGTGACCGTGCAGATCGGCGGCATGGCCATCGGCTTCGCCCTTCTCGTGGCCGTGCCGCTGGGGATGATCTCGGCCTACCGGTCGGGCGGGCCCGTCGACCGGGTGGTGACGGGCGGCAGCTTCATGCTCCTGTCGATCCCGAGCTTCATGATGGCGCTCGTCCTGATCCTCGTCTTCGCCGTGAACCTCGGCTGGTTGCCGGCCACCGGCTGGACCCGGATCTCCGACGACCTCGGCCAGAACCTGCGCGCCGCGCTGCTGCCAGCGGCGTCGCTCGCCGTCGGCGAGCTCGCCGTCTACACCCGCCTCCTCCGCAGCGACATGATCGGGACCCTCCAGGAGGACTACATCGCCCTCGCCCGGGCCAAGGGCATGCCGACGTTCTGGATCCTCCTGCGCCACGCCCTCCGGCCCTCGTCGTTCTCGCTGCTCACCGTGGTGGGCCTGCAGGTCGGCGCGGTCATGACCGGCTCGGTCGTCATCGAGACGCTGTTCGCACTGCCCGGCGTCGGCCGGCTGCTCGTCGACTCCGTCTACCAGCGCGACCTCATCATGGTGCAGGGCATCGCCCTCGTCGTGGCCGTGTCCTACGTCCTCGTCAACTTCATCGTCGACATCGTCTACTCGTACCTCGATCCCAGGATCCGGCATGGGCGAACCGCGGCTCGAACCTGACCCCCCGCTCATCGAAGTCGGCCCCGCCGAGCTCGACGACGACGGGCTCGACCCGCTTCGCCCCGGCACGGCGCCGCCGGCGCGCCGGCGGCGCCAGGGCGTGCTCTTCTGGCTGGCGGTCGGCTGGCTCGGCGTCGTCGTGTTCTGCGCGCTGTTCGCCGACGTGCTCCCGGTGCCCGATCCGAACGGGCAGAACATCAGCGACCGGCTCGCCACCCCGAGCGCCGACTACCCGCTGGGGACCGACGGGCTCGGCCGCGACTCCATGGCCCGGCTCGTCCACGGCGCCCGCGTGTCGCTGACCGTGAGCCTCACCGCGGTCGTCGTCGGCATGAGCGTCGGCGGCACGCTCGGGATGGTCGCCGGCTTCACGCGCGGCCTGTTCGACACCGTGCTCATGTCGGTGATCAACATCATCCTCGCGTTCCCGGGCCTCGTGCTCCTGCTCGTCCTCCTCGCCTACGTGGGCCAGAGCCTGTCGGTGATCTCGCTCGTGATCGGCTTCCTCTCGATACCGGTGTACACGCGCGTCGCCCGCGCGAACACGCTGGCCGTGGCCCAGCGCGAGTTCGTGCTCGCCGCCCACACGATGGGCGCCACCAAGCTGCGCCTCCTGTTCCGCGAGATCGCCCCCAACGTCGTGCTCCCGGTGATGGCGTTCGGGCTCGTGGCGATGGGCGTGATCATCGTGCTCGAGGGCACGCTCGCGTTCCTCGGCCTCTCGGTCGAGGCGCCGGCCGCCACCTGGGGCGGGATGATCGCCGAGGGCAAGCGCCACCTGCACTCCTCGCCGCACGTGGCGCTCATCCCGTCGGCCGCCATGTTCCTCACCGTGCTCTCGCTCAACTTCGCCGGCGACATCCTCCGCCGGCGCTTCGACGTGCGGGAGGCGAACCTGTGAGCCGGCGCCGAGCCCCGATGGTGGTCGACGAGCAGGCGCCCCTCCTGGTGGCGACCGACGTGCGCACGTGGTTCGACACCCCCCGCGGCATGGTGAAGGCCGTCGACGGCGTGACGCTCACCGTGCAGGAGGGACGCACGATCGGCATCGTCGGCGAGTCGGGGTCGGGCAAGACCGTCCTCGGCCGGTCGCTCATGAACCTGGTCTTCTCCCGCAACGCCATCCAGTCGGGCAGCGTCGTGTACCGCGGCGTCGAGCTGCGCGGCAAGCCGCTGCGGGAGATGGTCCACGTGTGGGGCATGGAGATGTCGATGGTGTTCCAGGACCCCATGACCTCGCTCAACCCGACCCTGCGCATCGGCGAGCAGCTGCGGGAGTCGCTCTGGTACCACCTCGGGCTGCGGGGCCAGGAGCTGCGCACCACGATGACGACCCTGCTGCGGTCGGTCGGCATCCCCGAGCCCGAGCGCCGCCTCAAGGCGTACCCGCACGAGCTGTCGGGCGGCATGCGCCAGCGGGTCACGATCGCCATCGCCCTCGCGTGCGGGCCGAAGCTGCTGGTTGCCGACGAGCCCACGACCGCGCTCGACGTGACCGTCCAGCGCCAGATCCTCGACCTGCTGAAAGACCAGCAGCACGAGCGGCACATGGGCATGATCCTCGTCACCCACGACCTCGGCGTGGTGGCCGGCCGCACCGACGAGATCCTCGTCATGTACGCCGGCCGCGTCGTCGAGCGGGCCCCGACCCGCACGCTGTTCCGGTCGGCGCGCCACCCCTACACCGAAGCCCTGCTGCTCTCCATCCCCCGCCTCACGAACCGGCCCCACACCCGCCTCCGCGTCGTCGCCGGCCGCCCACCCGACCTCGTGGGCATCGGCGACGTGTGCGCCTTCGCCCCGCGGTGCCGCAACGCCCAGCCCCGCTGCATCGAGGAGCGCCCGGCGCTGCAGCCCGGCGGGCTCGACCACGAGTTCGCGTGCTTCTTCCCCGCCGGCACCGCCGAGGGCACGGCGGCCGTCGAGCGCAACATCGCCGCCGGCCGCAACGCCGCCGGGATGCCGGTCCTGCCCGACGACACCGCGGTGGTGGCGTCCTGATGGCGGGCTCGGGGATCGCCCACCTGCGCGAGCGCGACGACATCGTGCTCTCGGTCCGCCACCTCGTCGTCGAGTTCCCGACCGGCCGGGGCACGGTGCACGCGGTGTCCGACGTGAGCTTCGACCTCGCCGCCGGCGAGACGCTCGGGCTCGTCGGGGAGTCGGGCTGCGGCAAGTCGACCGCGGCCCGAGCGGTGATGCAGGTGCCCCGCCCCACCGCCGGCAAGGTGATCTTCGAGGGCCGCGACCTCACCGAGCTCGACAGCAAGGAGCTGCGCCGCACCCGGCCCCGCCTGCAGATGATCTACCAGGACCCGATCTCGTCGCTGAACCCCCGTCGCAAGGTGCGCGACATCGTCGCCGAGGGCCTCACCATCTGGGGCCGGCGGGACGAGGCGGGCGACGTCGTCGCCGGCGTACTGCGCGACGTCGGGCTCGACCCGGACACGATCGGCGACCGCCGGCCCCACCAGTTCTCCGGCGGCCAGTGCCAGCGCATCTGCATCGCTCGCTCCCTCGCGCTCGACCCCGCAGTGCTCATCTGCGACGAGCCAGTCTCCGCCCTCGACGTGTCGGTGCAGGCGCAGATCCTCAACCTGCTCGAGGAGACCAAGGAGCGCTACGGGCTCACCCTTCTGTTCATCGCCCACGACCTCGCGGTCGTGAAGAACGTGAGCGACCGGGTGGCCGTGATGTATCTCGGCAAGCTGTGCGAGATCGGTCCGTCGGAGCAGCTCTACGAGCGACCCGCCCACCCGTACACGAAGGCGCTGCTCGAGGCGGTCCCCGAGCCCGACCCCGACGCCGTGCTCGGCGACAACGTCCTCGCCGGCGACCTGCCGTCGCCCATCGACCCGCCCAGCGGCTGCCGCTTCCGCACGCGCTGCCCGATGGCGGCCGCCGTGTGCCAGGTGGAGGAGCCGACCATGCGGGAGGTGGCGCCCGACCACTTCGCCGCCTGCCACTTCGCCGAGGCGGTCGCCCCCACCTGAGCGGGATGCCTACGCGACCTGCGGTTCGGCCTCGCGCAGCAGGGCGACGGCGCCGGCCAGCACCCACACGAGCAGGCCGGCATACCCGGCAAAGGCGAGCGACGACAGGTTCGAGCCGTAGACGACCGAGGCGAAGCCGCTGAAGCCGAGCACGCCGACGACCACCGAGAGGTAGCCGAACCAGCGCGGCAGCAGGCCCCGCTGCAGCACGGCGACCGCCGACGCCAGCCCGAGCGGCACCACGAAGGTCATGCCGAGGCCGTAGGCGACCATCGACAGATCCCAGGTCAGCCGGGTGGTGGCGGGCTCGAGCGAGGACACCCCCCGCAGCGCGAGCACGGCGTTGGCGAGCAGGCCCACGCTGGCCAGCCCGGCCGCGAGCACGGCGGCCAGCAGCACGACGAGCCCGTACGCCTCGCCCCGGGCCCGGTCGCCGCTGCGGACCATCGCCACGAAACCGGCGATGTAGACGAGGAAGAGGAGCATGCCGAGGCCGCTCACCAGCAGCCCGACCTTGAGGGTCGAGCCGCCGTCCTCGATGTAGCGCACGATCTCCGCCGGACCGTCCTCGGGGGCCGGGGGCGAGCCCCCGAGCGCGAACCCGATCACGTTCACGGCGACGAACGCGACGCCGAACCACGCCGCCATCCGCCTGAAGCTCATCGGCACCCCTTTGCCTGGTCGGAGGGGGGTCGCGCCCGAGCGTAGTGAGCATCCCCCGCCGCGATTGCGCGCTTGGCGTTAGGTATGCCTAACCTGCGCCGGACAGTCCCCTGACCGGAGGAACGACCGTGCGCCGCTTGCTCGCCCTGCTCCTGCCCCTCGCCCTCGTGGCCGCCGCCTGCGGCGGTGACGACGACGACGGCACCGCCGCACCCGAGACCACGTCGACCACCGCCGCGGCCGCCCCCGAGGACGCCGGCGAGCTCGTCATCTACAGCGGGCGCGACGAGGCGCTCGTCGCCCCGCTCATCGAGCAGTTCGAGGCGTCGAGCGGCTACGACGTGAGCGTCCGCTACGGCTCTTCGGCCGAGATGGGCGCCGCCCTGCTCGAAGAGGGCGCTCGCAGCCCCGCGCACGTGTTCCTGTCCCAGGAGGTCGGCGCCGTCGGCGTGCTCGACAAGGCGGGCCTCCTCGCCGAGCTGCCCACGGAGGTCGTCGAGCGCGCCGATGAGCGCTTCCGTCCCGCGGACAGCACCAACTGGGTCGGCATCACCGGCCGGTCGCGCGTGATCGTCTACAACACCGACCTCGTCACCGAGGTGCCCGAGGGCGTGCTCGACCTCACCGACGAGCGGTACCGCGGCCAGGTCGCCTGGGTGCCCGGCAACGCCAGCTTCCAGGCGTTCATCACCGGCTTCCGGGTCAGCCACGGCGAAGACGCCGCCCGGGAGTGGCTCGAGGCCATGATCGCCAACGGCGCCCAGGAGTACTCGAGCAACGGCGACGTGCTCACCGCCGTCGACAACGGCGAGATCGCCATCGGCCTCATCAACCACTACTACTGGGCCCGCCTGCTGGCCGAGGTCGGCGAGGACGGGATCAACAGCCAGCTCGTGTTCCCGACCGGTGGCGACCCCGGCGGGCTCGTGAACGCCACCGCCGCCGGCATCCTGCGGGGCGGCGCCGAGCACCCCGGCGCCCTCGCCTTCGTCGAGTTCCTGCTCTCCGAGGAGGGCCAGACCTACTTCGTGGAGGAGACCCAGGAGTACCCGGTCGTGCCCGGGATCGGCGACCCTGATGGCGTGCCCCCGCTCGACGAGCTCGACGGACCCGCCATCGACCTGACCGACCTCGACTCCCTCGAGGCCAGCCAGGCCCTGCTCACCGAGGTGGGCTTGCTGAGCTGACCATCGCCTCCAGACGACGCGCGGCCCCGTGGCCGCTGACGGTCGGGAGCAGCGCCGCCGGGCTGGTGGCGCTGCTCCCGCTCGCGTACCTCGTGGTGCGGGCCACCGAGCGCGGCTGGGCACCGGTGCGGGCCACCCTGTGGCGGGACCGCACCCTCGAGCTCGTCGGCCGGTCGCTCTGGCTGGCCGCCACCGTCACCGCCGCCTGCCTCGTGATCGGCATCGGGGCGGCGTGGCTCGTGTCCCGCACCGACCTGCCCGGCCGGCGGGTGTGGCGGGTGGCGCTCGGCATGCCCCTCGCCCTGCCGTCCTACGTGGCGGCGTGGGCGTGGCTGGCCCGCTACCCGAGCCTCGCCGGCTTCCGCGGCGCGTGGCTCGTGCTCACCTCGGTGTCGTTCCCCTACGTCTACCTGCCCGTGCTCGCCGCCCTCCGCCGCAGCGACCCCGCGCTCGAAGAGGTCGCCCGCTCCCTGGGCCGGAGGCCGATGCGGGTCTTCCTGTCGGTCACCGTGCGCCAGGTGCGCATCGCCGCCACCGGCGGGGCGCTGCTCGTCGGCCTCTACGCGCTGAGCGACTTCGGCGCGGTGTCGATCATGCGCTACCAGTCGCTCACGCATGTCATCTACATCTCCTACCGGGCCTCCTTCGACCGGACGCCGGCGGCCGTCCTCGGCCTGGTGCTGGCCGCGCTCGCCATCGTCATCGTCCTCGTCGACGCGTGGACCCGGGGCGAGTCCCGCACCGCCAAGGTCGGCGCCGGAACGCCCCGTGCGGCTCCCCCGGTGCCGCTCGGCCGGTGGCGGTGGCCGGCGGTCGCGGCGGTCGCCAGCGTCGTCGGGTTCAGCCTCGGCGTGCCGCTCTGGAGCCTCAACCACTGGCTGCAACGGGGCCGGTCGCGCGCCGACTGGTCGCAGGTCGTCGACGCCACGGCGTCGACGCTGACGGTCTCGGCTCTCGCCGCCGTCGCCACGATCGCCCTCGCCATCCCCGTCGGCGTGCTGTCGGCCCGCTACGCCGGCCGCCTCTCGCGGGCGGTCACCGCCGCCGCCTACGCCGGCCACGCCCTGCCCGGGATCGTGGTCGCCCTCGCCCTCGTGTTCTTCGGGATCCGGCTCGCCACGCCGCTGTACCAGACGACCTCGATGCTCGTCTTCGCCTACGTCGTGCTGTTCCTCTCCCTCGCCATCGGGGCCGTGCACGGCTCGGTGTCCCAGGCCCCGCCCGAGCTCGAGGACGTCGCCCGCTCCCTCGGTCGCACCCAGATCGGGGCGTGGCGGTCGATCACCCTCCGCCTCGCCGCCCCCGGCGTGGGCGCCGGCGCCGCGCTCGTGTTCCTCACCGTGATGAAGGAGCTGCCGGCCACGCTGCTGCTGCGCCCGATCGGCATGGACACCCTCGCCACGCGTCTGTGGAGCCACACCGCCAACGCGTCGTTCGCGGCAGCGGCGCCCTACGCGGCTGCCATCATCCTCCTGGCGGCGCTGCCCACGGCGCTGCTCACGAGGGATCGCACATGAGCGAGCATGCGAGCGAGGGCCCGAGCGGCCCGGCGCGTCAGCGCCAGGAGCGGAGCGCATGAACGAGGTCGAGCTCCGCGGGGTGACCAAGACGTTCGGTGCGGTGCGCGCGCTGCGAGGTGTCGACCTCGACGTGCCCGCGGGATCGCTCGTGTCGGTGCTCGGCCCCTCGGGCTGCGGGAAGACGACCCTGCTGCGGGTCATCGCCGGCTTCGAACGCCAGGACACCGGCACCGTGCGCATCGCCGGCGAGGTCCAGACCGGACCGCCGGAGACCCGGCGCGTCGGCATCGTCCCGCAGGAAGGCGCGCTCTTCCCCCACCTCGACGTGGCCGGCAACGTGGGCTTCGGGCTCCGGCGCGACGGGCGGGCCCGCCGGGTGGCCGAGATGCTCGACCTCGTGGGCCTCGCCGGGCTCGAGCGCCGCAAGCCCCACGAGCTGTCGGGCGGCCAGCAGCAGCGCGTGGCCCTCGCCCGGGCGCTCGCCCCCGAGCCGGCCGTGGTGCTGCTCGACGAGCCGTTCACCGCCCTCGACGCCGGACTCCGATCCGGACTGCGGACCCAGGTGCTCGAGCTCCTGCGGGCGACGGGCACCACTGCCGTCCTCGTGACCCACGACCAGACCGAGGCGCTGGTCATGGCCGACGCCGTGGCCGTCATGCGGGAGGGCCGCATCGTGCAGGCCGGCACGCCCGACGAGATCTACCTCCGGCCCGCCGATCTCGAGACCGGACGGTTCGTGGGCGACGCCGTGATCCTGCCCGGCTACGGCGACGGCGCGACGGTGACCACCGTGATCGGTCCGGTGGCGGCGCCCGGTGTCCAAGGCGACGTGACGGTGCTCCTCCGGCCCGAGCAGCTCGTGCGCGACGAGTACGCCGCCACCCGCGCCAAGGTGCGGTCGCTCGCGTTCCACGGCCACGACGCGCTCGTCACCATCGAGATCGCCGGGGTCGCGGTCGTCGCCCGGTGGCAGGGCGGGACCCTCCCGCAGCCCGGTGACGAGGTGGGCATCCGCGTCGACGGCGAAGCCGTGACCTTCAGCGGAGCACCCGCTGGGTGACGGCCCGCTCCGGCTCGCGGGGCGCGTCCTGCATCCCCGAGACGGCTGCGAAGCACATCGTCGGACGAGTGGTGGTGTCGTGGCGGTCCCACGGCTCCTTGCCGGTGGCGAAGTCGACCCAGTGGCCCATCATCGTCGCCGACAGGGCGTCGGCCTCGGGCCCCTCGCCGGTGAAGTAGGCCAGGCCGTCGGTGCCCTGCAACCCGAACACGAACGGGATCTCCAGCACGTGACGGGCGCCCGCCCACCCGTCGAGCATCGGCGAGTGCCATCCGAAGAGGTAGACGAAGGTGGGGGCGACCTCGGCGTGCACGTCGGCGAACCGCAGCGCCGGCACCCGGAAGAACCGCTCGGTCTGGATCGCGAACCACAGGTCGGACGGCGTCGCCGGCTCGCCGCGTGCCTCTCGCGCCTCCCGGAAGGCGGGGATCAGCTCGTCGGCACCGTCACCGACCCGCTTGCGGAGACCGTCCTCGTCGAGGTCGAGGCGGCGCGGGTCGCGCAGGCCCATCAGCTTCCACTCGTCGACGTTGCTGCCCAGGATCAGCGGCACCTCGTGGTGGGGCGCGCCGTCGACGACGACGTCCCCGTCGACCGCGGGGAGGAACACCATGGCGCCGCGGTGAGCGGCGTCGACGCGGATCTGGCCCTCGACGATGTCGTCGACGGGGATGTCGCGCAGCGAGCGGCCGCCGCACTCGCGCGCCAGCTCGGCCGCGACCTGCTCGGCCCGCGCCATCGACGTGGGGTTCCCGGCGCCGCTCTGCATGGCCGCCCGCTCGAACAGGCCGGCCGAGGACGGCATGACGAGCTGGAGGCCGACGGATCCGGCACCCGCCGACTCGCCGAAGAGCGTGACGTTGCCGGGGTCGCCACCGAACTCGGCGATGTGCTCCCGCACCCACCGCAGCGCGCACTGCTGGTCGAGCAGCCCCCAGTTCCCGCCACCGAGGAAGCCGAGGGCGCCGAGCCGGTAGTTGAGGGTGACGACCACGACATCGCCCCGCTCGGCCAGCACCTGGCCCCGACTGAGGAAGTGGTCACCGGAGCCCTGGCGGTAGCCGCCGCCGTGGATCCACACCAGCACCGGGCGGCGACCGTCGCTCGACGGAGTCCACACGTTCAGGTAGAGGCAGTCCTCGGACTGCTCGATGTCCGAGGTCATGAACACCTCGCCCGGCGGCTGCGGGCAGGCGGGACCGAAGCGACCGAGGCTCG
The DNA here is from genome assembly GCA_035540955.1 of Acidimicrobiales bacterium. Lineage (GTDB taxonomy): Bacteria > Actinomycetota > Acidimicrobiia > Acidimicrobiales > CADCSY01 > DATLFP01. The sequence goes on along the minus strand of DATLFP010000236.1, from coordinate 18,466 downwards.
ATCCGTCCCAGGGGAGCAGCGCCGGCGGCTCGAACCGGTCGGCGGTCGCGAAGCGGATGCCCAGGGTCTCGATGACCATGGGCCGGAGGCTACGACGACCAGGCGATGCCGATCAGGCGATGCCGGGACCGGTCTTCACGACCTCCCGGATCATGGCGACCTTGTCGCGATGGGCGAGCTCGGCGATCAGCGGTCGGAGCTCGTCGAGGATCTTCTGCACCTCGGTGGTGGTGGGGTACCAGCGAGCCTGCACACCCTGTTCCATGTCGGGAACATCGGCGCGCGACGGCTTCCGGCTTGAGGGGCCGTCGCGTCAGGCGGTGACGTCGTGCCGACCGGGGTCGTAGCGCGCGCCGAGGAGGTCGAAGGGGATCGGGCTCTGCACCGTGATGCGCCCGGGGCGGACATCCACCCGGATCATCCCCGCCGGGCACGGCGCCGCTCCTCGCGCCCAGTGGAGCGGCCCGAGCTCGGGCTCGACGCTCGCCACCGCGAAGCCGGGCTCGGCCGGCTCGATCCCCAGCACCCGCTGCACGAGGTCGCGCGTCGGCGTCGACGACCACCCGTGGCTGACGGTGCCGCCGTACCAGGTCTCGGTCCATGACGTCGCGCACCGCTTCATCGCCCAGCGGTCCCAATCGAGGAGCAGGTTCGGGAGCAGCTCGGCGCGGCCGGCAAGCGCGACAGCGTCGTGCACGACGTAGCGGAAGAACGGCTGGGCCCGCACCACGTCCCGCTCGACGTCCCACCACGGGTCGGGCAGGGGCGCTCCCCGCAGGTACCCGCCGATGGGCAGCTCGCTGTTCGGTTCGGCGGGCCCGTCGCCCCGCCCGAACATCGCGTGCACGAGCCGGTCCTCGTCGGTGAGCACCTCCACCAGCCGGTCGTAGCGGTCGAACGGGGCGAGGCCGCCGACGATGGCCGCCGACTGCGTGTGCTGCGACGCCATCGGCCGGGAGCGGCCGGGGATGAAGGAGTCGACGTACCGGTCGCGCTCGGCGTCCCAGAGCCGCTCGAAGCCGGCGCGCAGCGCGCCGTGGCGCGCCGTCGCCCACCGGGCCCGGCCGTGGTCCTCGAGCCACTCCGCCATCTCGGCGTACTCGAGCAGCGCCCGTCCCCACAGCCCGTTGAGGGCGCCGCTGACGCCGTCGGTGTGCACGCTCGCCCAGTCGATGATGAGCCAGCCGAACACGTCGAGCAGGCAGCCGTGGTCGTCGAGGAACGGCTCGAACCACCGCACCACGCCCTCGACGACGGGCAGCAGCCGGGCGACCTCGTCGCGGTCCCCGACGTAGCGGTAGAGGTTGTGCACCGAGTGGACCCAGTGCAGCGCCCAGTCGGGGATGATCGTGAAGTCGGTGTGCTCGATGTCGCCCGCCACCGCCATCGGGAGCATGCCGTCGGCTCGCGGGGAGGCAGTGAGGGCCGGGTGCCAGCGGGCGAGCCGCCAGTCGGCGTTGGTCGTGAGGTCGACCATCTGGTGCACGACGGCGTCGCCGGTCCACGCCCGCTGCTCGCGGGTCGGGCAGTCGAGGTAGCCGTCCATCGAGTTGAGCGACACCGTGCGCCGGCCGACCTCGTAGATGGCGTTGAGGCGGTCGTCGCTGCACTCGAAGAAGGCGTCGCCCTCGACCGGGTAGAGGCGTTCCCGGACCCGCACCGAGTGCACGGTGGCACCCGCCGGCGCGTCGACGACGAAGCCGCGGCCGCCGTAGACGTCGAAGGACTCCATCACCCGGCGGGTCCCGTCGCCGACGAAGCGGACGGTCGAGTCGTGGTCGGTCTCCAGCAGCGCCCCGTTCCCGACCAGCTCGGTCGCCCGCACCGTGATGCCCTCGCCGGCGGGCACCTCGGCGTCGACCACGACGGTGCCGGCGATCACCCGCCGGTCGTCGGGGGTGACGAGCGCACCGGTGAGGAACGCGATCGGGCGCTCGCCGAGGGGACCGCCCGGGTAGCTGGGTGGTTCGGGACGGCCGGACTCGCCGGCGGTCGTGGCCCGGCGGGTGACGGCCGGGCGCCAGCCGGGGTCGTCGCCGTCGGGGTCGTGCCAACCGGCCGGCAGGGAGCGGAGGTCGACGATCTCGACGCCTCGGGCCGACACCCCCGCGCCCGGTGTGGCCGTCCACCCGTCGAGCGCCGCCGCGGTCCAGGTCTCGTCGCTCACGAGCCAGTCGCCGCCGGCGCGGGCCTCGAAGACGAACGCGCCGAAGCGGGTGTCGTTGGCCGCAGGCGGCGGCAGCCACCACGGCATCGGGTCGGCGTAGAGCCAGGCGATGGCACCGATCACGTTCGGCCCGGGGCGCAGGTGAGCCGCGAGGTCGACGACGTCGAAGGGCTGGCGGCGGGGGTTGGCCCGCACCGGTCCCCGGGCCACCTCCGTCCCGTTGACGAACAGGGTGTAGCGGGCCACGGCCGACAGGCGGGCCGGCACCGTGTCGGGCACCGCGTCGAGGTCGACGGCCCGCCGGAGCGCCACCGTGTGCCGGCCCTGGTTGATCCCGCCCGCCCAGATCCAGCGGGCCCGCCACCGGCCGGGCGGGAACTCGCTCTGTGTCGACCTACCCCCGAGAGGGGACGGGTCCGTCGACACAGAAGCGGGGGTCAGTGGCCGTGGGCGTGGTCGCAGAGCTGCGCTTCGCCCGGGGGCGGGCTGCCCCCGGCGATGCCGTCGAGCGCGGAGAACGGCCCGCACCGGTGGGAGACGATCCACACGTGGATCATCGGGTTCTCCCCACCGATGACCAGCGGCGGCTCGCACGGCCCGCCCGGCGCCCGCAACCCGGCCACCCGCCCCGACGTCGTGAAGCACAGGTTGTCGTGGATGTGCCACTGGGTCAGCGCCCCGCCCAGCTCGGGCACGTCGGCAAGCGTGCTCCCGGGCGGCAGCATGTACATCGCCGCGACGAGCTTCCGCTCGCCGTTCTCGAGCTGGTACACGAGCGACTCAGGGGCGGTGGGGTCGAGGATCTTGCCGTCGTCGAAGGTCGACGGGTTCACGAAGTGCTCGTAGCCGGTCACGCCGTCGCCGATCGAGAACCACCCCTCGGCCTCGGCGACCTGGAAGTCGGACCAGCGCGGCAGCGTGTAGAGCGTGGCCGCCAGCAGGTACTCGGCTCGGGCCTGCTGCTCGGCGGTGACGCCCTCGACACCACCGAGGTCGATGGGCTGACCGGGGATGAACGGCTTGGGCGGCACCGCCGAGGACACCTCCTCGATGGCGCCGGCCTCGGTGGCCGCCGCCGCGGAGTCGTGGTCGTGGGCGGCCTCGCCGGTGGCGTGGGCGTGGCTTCCGGCCGCCACCATGCCGGTCACGGTGAGGGCGGCGACGGGCAGGGCGAGCACCCGCACGAGGGCGTCGGACGCGGGGAGCCGCCACGACCGCAGCGCGGTGGCGAGCACCAGGAGGACGGCGAACGCGGCCAGGCCGGCCGCGAGGGCGTCGGCCCACTGGATCGCCTCCTTCTCCTCGAGGCCGTCGACGAAGCCGATGCCCGACCGCTTGGCCAGCACCCACCCGGCGACGAAGGCCACGTTGGCGACCGCCAGCGCCAGGCCCACCAGCGTGCGCCGCGACACCAGCGCCAGGCCGCCGAGGCCGAGCTGGGCGATGGCGACGAGGGAGAAGGTCACCACCGCCTGGCGGTGCTCGCCGTGGGTGCCGATGGCGGCGGCGTGCACGGCCCCGGCGCCGAGCGAGCCGAGCGCGGCGACGGCGAAGGTGCCGGTGCGAAGAGCGGGCCGAGCCGGGGCGGCAGCGAAGGGTGTGTCGAGGGCGATGGCCATGTGGCGGATCCTCCTGGGGGTTCCGTCAAGAGCATACGGAACGGAACGGGGACCTGCTCGGCGCGCCGGTACCGTGCGGCCCGTGCCCGGTCCCCCGCTGCGGCTGTTCAACACCCTCACGAGGAAGGTCGCCGAGTTCGAGCCCCGCGACCCGCCGCGGGTGGGGATGTACTCGTGCGGGCCGACGGTCTACGCCTACGCCCACATCGGCAACATGCGCCCGTACGTGTTCGCCGACACCCTCCGCCGCGTCCTCGAGTGGAAGGGCTACGAGGTCCGCCACGTCATCAACATCACCGACGTCGGCCACCTGACGAGCGACGCCGACGAGGGCGACGACAAGCTCGAGGCCGCGGCCCGCCGCGAGCGGCGCAACATCTGGGAGATCGCCGAGCACTACACGCGGGCCTACATGGACGACATCGCCGCCCTGCGCATCCAGCAGCCGCACGTGTGGAGCAAGGCGACCGACCACATCCCCCAGATGATCCGCTTCGCCGAGGGGCTGGAGATGAACGGCTGGTGCTATGCGCTGCCGAGCGGCCTCTACTTCGACACCTCGAAGGACGACGACTACGGCAAGCTCGCCGGGCTCAGCCTCGAGGGCCAGCAGGGCGGGGCGCGCGTCGACGTCGTGGAAGGCAAGCGTCACCCGGCCGACTTCGCCATCTGGCGCACGTCGGCGCCCGGCGAGAACCGCCAGATGGAGTGGGACTCACCCTGGGGCCGGGGCGCACCGGGCTGGCACCTCGAGTGCTCGGTGATGTCGATCGAGCACCTGGGCGAGCACTTCGACATCCACACCGGCGGCGTCGACCACATCCCGGTGCACCACACCAACGAGATCGCCCAGAGCGAAGCGTTCCTCGACGACGGCGAGACGTGGGTGCCGTGGTGGCTGCACAACGAGTTCATCAACCTGAAGGCGGCGAAGATCTCCAAGTCGGCGGGTGACACGCTGCGCGCCACCGAGCTCGGCTACCACCCGCTCGTCTACCGGTACCTGCTTTTGCAGGCCCACTACCGCAGCCAGGCCGAGTTCACCTGGGAGGCGATGGACGGGGCCCGCACCGGCCTGCGCCGGCTCATCGAGCGCTACGCCTCGGCGCGGACGACGCCCGCCGCGGAGCTCGGCGCCGCCGCCCGAGCCCACCTCGACGCGTTCGACGCCGCGGTGTCCGACGACCTCAACACGCCGCGGGCGCTCGGCGTCGTGAGCACCGCGTCGCGCGACGACGCCGTGGGTGACGACGAGCTGAGCGCCCTCGCGGTCCAGTTCGAGCGGGTCCTCGCCATCGGGCTCACCGACCTGGTGCCGAGCGCGCTCGACGTCCGGCGCGACGACGCCGGCCTGACCGATGCCGAGGTCGAGTCACTCATGGCAGAGCGGGCGGCGGCCCGCGCCGCCAAGGACTTCGCCCGCTCCGACGAGATCCGCGACCGCCTCACCGAGGCCGGCGTCACCGTCCTCGACCGGCCCGGCGAACCGAGCACCTGGCGCTGGTCGTGAGGGTCAGGCCGACGCCGGCAGCCACCTCGTACTGGAGGATGCCGAGCAGGTTGAAGCGATCGCGCACGTAGGGCGTGAGCAGGCCGATCCGCTTCACGTTGGGCACCACCTTGCCGAACAGGTGGGCCCGGAACGCCTGCTGTGCCGGGCTCTCCCGCATGTAGGTCTCGCACGCGTCGACGGGCAGACCCATCCGCTCCCACACCTCGGTCTGCAAGAACCGGTCGCGCATGAGCTCGGCGGCCTCGCACACGAACTCCTCTCGGTCGCGCCGCTCGGCCTCGGGCATGTCGGTGTACACGTCCCTCAGCGACGCGATCCCGAACGCGACGTGGCGGGCCTCGTCGCCCATCACGTGCGCGGTGATGTCCCGCAGCAGCGGCTCGTCGGTCGTCTGGTAGATGGCGCCGAAGGCGGCGAGGGCGAGGCTCTCGACCATGATCTGCATGCCGAGGTAGGTCATGTCCCACCGGGAGTCCGACATCAGGTTGGCGAGCAGCGACGAGAGGTGGCGGTTGATCGGATAGGTCCGGCCGACCTTCTCGTGCAGGTACCGGTCGTAGACCTCGACGTGACGGGCCTCGTCCATCACCTGGGTGGCGGCGTAGAGCTTGGCGTCGTTGTCGGGGACGGTGTCGACGATCTTGGCCGTCGCCAGCAGCGCACCCTGCTCGCCGTGCAGGAACTGCGAGATCGTCCATGCCTGCGACTCCCACGTGAGCTCGGCGAGCTCGGCGGCGGTCAACCGCCCGAACGGCGACGCCGGGTCGTGGCGCAACATGGCCGATCGCTCGGCCGGCACCCGCCCGGGGTCAACTGCAGTCGACCAGTCGAGGTCGGTCGCCGCGTTCCACTGCGAGCGCTTGGCCTTGTCGTAGAGCCGCACGAGGGTGTCGTCCTCGTGGGTGTAGTCCCAGGACAGGAGCGCCGGGAACTGCACCGGGATGGCGGAGCAACGGTCGTCGACGAAGCTCGGGCTGGCACGCATCGGTCCCCCTCAGGTCGGGCGATGCCTCACTCCTACGGCAGGAGGCGGGACGCCGGAAGGGCCGTTGGTCCCCTAGGTTCGGCTCCATGCTGGGGGCGACCGAGACGGCGATCCACACGAACGGCATCGATCTGCGCGTGTTCGAAGCGGGGCCGGCAGGGAACCCGGTGGTGCTGTGCCACGGGTTCCCCGAGCTCGCCTACTCCTGGCGCCACCAGATCGAACCGCTGGCCCGGGCCGGCTACCACGTGCTCTGTCCCGACCAACGGGGCTACGGCGGCAGCACCGTCCCGTCGAAGGTGGAGGACTATCGGATCGAGGAGCTGCACGCCGACCTCCTCGGCCTGCTCGATCACCACGGCTACGACCAGGCTCACTTCGTCGGCCACGACTGGGGCGCGCTCGTGGTGTGGGAGCTGGCGATGCGCCACCCATCCCGACTCCGCTCGGTGACCGGGGTCAGCGTGCCGTTCATCAAGTGGCCGATGCGGCCGACGGACGTGTTCAAGATGGCGTCGAACAACGGGGAGAGCTTCTTCTACATCCTCTACTTCCAGGAGGTCGGCCCCGCCGAGCACGAGCTCGAGGCCGACCCCCACCGGACGATGCGCATGGTTCTGTGGGGCGCGTCGGGCGGGGCGTGGACCGGCGAGACGCCCGAACCCCGGCCGGCGGCGGGCACTGGCTTCCTCGACATGATGCGCGAGCCGCCCGATCCGCTCCCGGCCTGGCTCACCGACGAGGACATCCAGGTCTACGCGGACAGCTTCGCGAAGAGCGGCTTCTTCGGCCCGGTCTCCTGGTATCGCAACTTCGACCGCAACTTCGAGAGCGGCCAGGACCTCGACCCGAAGTCGGTGTCGATGCCGGCGTTCTTCATCGCCGGCGAGAAGGACGGCGTGGTCGCCAACCGCGGCGGGATCGAGTCGATGAAGGAGGTCCTGCCCGACTTGCGGGGCGTGGTCATGATCCCCGAGGTCGGCCACTGGACCCAGCAGGAGGACCCGGCGGCGTTCAACGACGCGCTCCTCGGGTTCCTCGGATCGCTGTGACCGACCAATCCGACCTCAGCGAGCGGGCCCGCCGGCTCCGCAACGCGGTGGAGCCGCTGGCCGCCGGCATCTACTTCGCGCCCGAGGCCCACGACGCCTACGCCGCTCTCGGGTTCAACGGTTCCCCGGGAGCCAACGACGGCGTGCAGATGCCCGACGGGGTCGCCTACTTCGCGTCACGCGGCGCGTGCCTCGGCCAGGTCCACGGTGACGTGATCGCCGCCGCCTTCGGCGTGTTCAACCCCGAGATCGTGATCCCCATGGTCGACGCCGCGTGGAGGATCGCGACGGCCGACCAGCTGCTGGCGGCCCGGCTCGAGGGCGCCCGGGGCTCGCTCTCGCGGATGCTCGGGGCGCGCCCCGACGGTGTCGAGCGAGCCACCGAGCTGCTGCGGCGAGGCGCCTCCGCCGCCCGCGGCGAGGGCCGGCACCTGTTCTCCGGACTGCGCTCGCTGGGATGGCCGGGCGATCCGGTCGGCGACCTGTGGCGAGCCGCCGACCTCGTGCGCGAGCACCGGGGCGACTCGCACATCGCGGCGTGGATCAGCCACGGCTTCGACGCCACCGAGATCTCCCTGATCACCGAGCCCTACATCGGCCTGCCCATGCGGACCTACGCCCGCAGCCGGGGATGGAGCGACGCGCAGTTCGACGCCGCGCTCGAGCGGATGACGGCCCGGGGATGGTTCCGCGACGGCGAGCTCACCGACGCCGGCCACGCCGCCCGCGAGGCCGTCGAGGTCGCCACCGACCGCCAGGAGGCGTCGATCATCGACGCCGTCGGCGACGACTTCGACGAGCTGTGCGGCCTGCTCGAGCCGTGGGCCGACGCGGTCCGCGACCAGAAGGGCTACCCGTCGTCGGCGGGGCAGATCGTCGGGCGGCGAGACTGAGACGGTGACCGACGGGCTGGCGATCGCGGCGGGACTGCTGTCGCAGCCCACGGTCCCGTTCATGGAGGACCTGCCGGCGGCGCACGTGCGCGCCTTCGCCGACGAGCGCGGCCTGGACCACCAGACCGATGCGGCCGGCAACGTGGTGGTCAAGTACGGCCCCGCGAGCGGACCGCCGCTGGTGCTCGTCGCCCACCTCGACCATCCCGGCTTCCACGTGGAGGGCGACGGGCTCCGCTTCCACGGCGGGCTCGACGCGCGGCACGCCGTCGAGGGCTCGCCGCTGCACTTCTTCCGCCGCGGCGAGCGCGACCCCGTCGGCGAGGGCACGGTGGTGGCCACCACCGCCGATGAGCGGGGCTTCCTGGCGGGCGCCACCGCCGACCGCGCCATGGGCGACTTCGCCATGTGGGGCTTCCCCGGCTGGTCGGTCGACGCCGGCGCACACGGGGAGGCGGGCGGCGTGAAGACCATCTCCGCCCGGGTGTGCGACGACCTGCTCGGCGCGGCGGCCATCCTCGCCGTCCTCGATGATCTGGCCGCCTCCCGGCCGTCCACCTCGGTGTGGGGTCTGTTCACCAGGGCCGAGGAGGTCGGCTTCCTCGGCGCGTTCGAGGCCATCCGGCTCGAGACCGTCCCCCGGGACGCCGACGTGCTCTCCCTCGAGTGCTCCAAGGCGCTCCCCCACGCCCCGCAGGGCGGCGGGGTGATCGTGCGCGTCGGTGACCGCATGAGCATCTTCGACCCCGGCCTCACCGCCGCCCTCGAGCGGGCGGCCGGCACGGTCGACGGTCTCGCCTTCCAGCGCCGGCTGATGGACGGCGGCGCCTGCGAGGCCACGGCGTTCTGCGCCGCCGGCTACCGCGCCTCGGGGGTGGCCGTGCCCCTGGGCGGCTACCACAACGCCGCCGACGAGGGCCACGGGATCGTCCCCGAGACGGTGTTGGTCGATGACTACCTCGGCGAGATCAGGCTGCTCTGCTCCCTCGCCCACAACCCCGACCTCTTGCGGGCGACGGGCGAGCCGGCGTGGTTCGCCGACCGGGCGGCCAAGGCGCAGGAGGCACTCCGCCCCGATGCCTGAGCTCCCCGAGATGCAGGCGCTCAGCGAGCGACTCGCCGAGGTGATGGTCGGCCAGAGCTTCGCCGGCGCGCAGCCCATCCAGTTCGCGGCGCTCAAGACGTATGCGCCGACGCCGGAGTCGCTGGCCGGCTCGACGATCACCGGTGTGAGCCGCGCCGGCAAGTACGTCGTGATCGCCTTCGACGGCGGTGAGCGGATGCTGCTGCACCTCTCCCAGGCCGGTCGGCTCGACGTGGAGACCCCGGCCAAGACCACCCGCCCCAAGCAGGGCGTGGTGCGGTGGACGCTGGGCGACGGCACCGGCATCCTCGTCAAGGAGTTCGGCACCGAGCGCAAGGCGGGCTGGTGGGTGCTGGCCCCCGGCGACGACGGCCCGCTCGAGCGGCTCGGCCCCGAGCCGGGCACCCCCGAGTTCGCCGAGCTGATCCGCACCAACCAGGAGGGCCGGCGCGTCCACACCCTGCTGCGCGACCAGCGGGTCGTGTCGGGCATGGGCCGCGGCTACACCGACGACGCCCTGTGGAAGGCGAAGCTCTCGCCCTACGCCGCGTTCAAGTCGCTCTCCGCCGAGGATCGCGAGCGCCTGCTCGACGCCATCGACGTCGTCATGCGCGACGGGCTCGCCGAGGAGCGCAAGATCGAGAGCGGCTACCCGACGAAGAAGCCCAAGCACTGGATGGTGCACGGCAAGCATGGCCAGCCGTGCCCGGCGTGCAGCGACACCCTCCGCCGCGTGTCCTACGAGTCCTACGAGATCACGTACTGCCCGGCGTGCCAGACCGGCGGCAAGGTCCTCGCCGACCGCCGGCTGTCACGACTGCTCAAGTGAGGTGAGGGCGCCGCCGTGAAGCTGCCCGTCAACCCGCCGGTGAAGCCGATGCTCGCCAAGCTCACGCGCGACTTCCCGGAGGACGCCGACCTCGTCTACGAGCCGAAGTGGGACGGGTTCCGGTGCCTCGTGTTCCGCGACGGCGAGGAGATCGAGCTCGGCTCCCGCAACGAGAAGCCGCTCACCCGCTACTTCCCCGAGCTCGTCGAGTCGCTGCGCGCCAACATCCCCGACCGGGTGGTGCTCGACGGGGAGATCGTGATCCCGTCGGAACGGGGCCTCGACTTCGACGCGCTCCAGCTCCGCATGCACCCCGCCGAGTCGCGCGTGCGCAAGCTCAGCGTCGAGATCCCCGCCAGCTTCGTGGCCTTCGACCTCCTCGCGCTGGGCGACGACGACCTCACCGGCGCGCCGTTCCGCGATCGGCGAGCGGCGCTCGAGCGAGCGCTGGCCGCGTCGAAGCCGCCGATCCACCTCACGCCGGCCACCACCGACCCCGCCACCGCGCGCGACTGGTTCGAGCGGTTCGAGGGCGCCGGGCTCGACGGGGTGATCGCCAAGCCGCCATCGCTCACGTACCAGCCCGACAAGCGAGCGATGCTGAAGATCAAGCACCAGCGCACCGTCGACTGCGCGGTCGGCGGCTTCCGGATCCACAAGGACGGCGCCGGCGTGGGGTCGCTGATGCTCGGGCTCTTCGACGACGACGGCGCCATGCACCACGTGGGCGTGGCGACCTCGTTCAGTGCGGCCCGGCGCGCCGAGCTGCTCGACGAGCTGGCGCCCTACCGCACGGACGCGCTCGACGGGCACCCGTGGGCCGAGTGGGCGCGAGCCGAGGCCCACCAGGAGGGCAAGCGGCTGCCCGGCGGCGGCAACCGGTGGAACGCCGGCAAGGACATGAGCTGGGAGCCGCTCCGCCTCGGCCTGGTCGCCGAGGTCGCCTACGACGGCATGCAGGGCGACCGGTTCCGGCACGCCACCCAGCTCGTCCGGTGGCGACCCGACCGCGAGCCCCGCTCCTGCACCTACGACCAGCTCGACCGCCCCGTCCCCGAGCTGCTCGACCGCGTCTTCGGCGCCTGACCCTCACGACCTCTCGGCGCACCCAGGCCGTCCTGGTCGGCTCCTGTCCTCCGAGAACTTGGGTGGGCTCAGGGGAGGTGGGCCTCCTCGACCGCGACGACCCGGCCGTCGGTGACGGTGATCCAGTAGTGGGAGTCGGCGGTGCCGTAGAAGGCGCGTTCGGTGGGGGTGAAGCCGGCGAACCACTGCTCGAAGGGCACCTCGGTGAGCTCGCAGCACGGCACCAGCAGCCGGACGCGGATGGCGGGATCGAGCGTGAGGCGGTGCATGCGGTCGTCGGGGTTGCGCACGAAGAAGCCGCCCTCGGTGACCACGCCGCCCTCCTCCTCGGCGGCGGCGCTCGCCTCCGCGCCCTCGAGCAGCTCGGCGCGGTCGAACACCAGCCGGAAGCGCGCCGGGTCCAGTGCGGTCACGAACCCGAAGTGTTGGCCGTCGGGCAGCTCCTCGGTGGCGTGCAGCGGCGCCGTGGTGCTCGCCGCCGCGTCGAGCTCCGGTCCGCCGATGCGATCGCTGCACGAGGTCCCCACGGCGATGGAGGCGACGGCCGCGAGCAGCACCGCGCCCCGCCGGATCACGACCGGACGGGCGTGACCGGCTTCGCCGTGCGCTTGCGGCGCCTGACCTTGTACAGCTGCAGGCCGGCCAGCGCCGGGACGACGTAGGCGGCGCCGGCCGAGACGCACTGCACGCACATCGCGGGGAGGCTAGCGAGGCGAACCGGGCGCGACGAGCGGCCATGGGCGCTCGCGCTCGAGCAGCAGCGCGAGCTCGAGCAGCAGCGGCTCGGCGTGGTGACGAGCCATCACCTGCATGCCCACCGGGAGTCCGGTGCCGGCGGCGGTGCCAGCCGGTATCGAGATGCCCGGGTTGCCGTAGAGGTTCCCGGGGATGGTGAGCGCGCCGTTGTTGCCGGCCGGTACCGCCTGGCCGTCCACCTCCTGGGGCATCGGCCCCTTGGCCCCGAACGCGGTGTCGGGGTTGGTCGCGCAGATCACGAGGTCGACCTGCTCGAACAGCCGCCACATCGCCGCGGTGTGCTCGCGGCGAAGCATCTCGTTGCGGGCGATGCCCTCGAAGGTCGTCATCTGCTCGGCCAGCGTCATGCCGAAGGCGATCTGCGGCGTGAGAGCGTCGTGGCAGGCGGGGTAGGCGTCGCCGAGCGTGGCCCGGGTCCCGGCGAGACCGGTGATGGCCCAGGTCGTGTCCATCACGGGGAGCTCCACCGGCACGTCCACGACCTCGAGGCCGGCGAGCTTCACGAGCACGTCGGCCCACTCCCGGACGTTGGCCTCGACGTCGGGGTGGATCACCGCGTTCCCGAGCGCCGGCGCGATCACGACCCGCAAGCCGCGGAGGGCGTCGAGGTGGCGGCCGAGACCGGCCTCCCACCCCTCCACCCGCGGCAGCGACAGGGGGTCGCCCGGATGGTGGCCGTTGCAGACGTCGAACCAGCGGGCGATGTCCCGCACCGAGCGGCTGAGACAGCCCGAGACCGACGTGACGTTGCCGATCTCGGCCGGCGGACCCTTGGGGATGCGGCCGTAGGTGGCCTTGAGCCCCGGCAGGCCGCAGAAGGCGGCCGGGATCCGGATCGACCCGCCGCCGTCGCCCCCGGTGGCGATCGGAACCAACCCGCCGGCCACGGCGGCGGCGGAGCCGCCGGAGGAGCCGCCCGGGTTCTTGGTCTCGTCCCACGGGTTGCGCGACGGGCCGTTCAGCTTGGTGAAGGTGACGTTGATGCCGCCGAACTCGCTTGCCGTCGTCAGGCCGGTGAGGACGCCGCCGGCGGCGCGGAGCCGGGCGACCATGGTGGCGTCGTGGGTCGCGACCCGGTCCCGGAACGCCAGCGATGCCTCCGTGTCGGGCCACCCCGCCACCGCGGTGAGCTCCTTCACCCCGATCGGCACGCCGCCGAAGGGGAGCGACACGTCGGCGGCGGCTGCGTCGGCGCGGGCCTCGTCGGCGGCCACGTGGGAGAAGGCGTTGAGCTCGGACGCCTCGATGGCGGCGAGGCACTCCTCGAGTGCCTCGGCGGGTGAGAGCTCGCGCGCCCGGAAGGCGTCGACGAGCGAGCAGGAGTCACCGGTCCAGGGCTGCGCCATGGCGTCAGACTCGCACTTGGCGAGGACGCCGGTCGACCCGGCCGCGGCCCCCTACTGCGGTCCCTGCTTGCGGACCTCTTCGACCTGCACGAGCGCCTCGCGGAGCTGGTCGATCCAATCGCCCTGGTGCTTCTCGACGAGGCGCACGCACCAGGCGAGGGCGTCGCTGCGGCTGCGGGCCACGCCGGCGTCGATGAGCGTGTCGAGGACCAACCGCTCACGCTGGCGCAGGCGGGTCATCACCGGGACGGCAAGGTGCGTGAAGAGGTAGCGCTCCTCCCCGGCCTGGACGCCCCAGGAGACCTTCCGCCCGAAGGCGGCCTCGGCCTCTTCGGCGATGCGCATCCGGTGCTCCCGCGTCTCCTCCCGGAACCGCTTGGTCCGGCCGACGGCGGCGGCGGGGTCGGGGACCTCGATCGTCCCGATCACCACGATCTCCTCGCGGTCGACCACCACCTCGGGCGCATCGGCGAACCAGCCGTCCGGCACCCGGCCGGCGAAGAACCCCTCGATCTCGTCCATGGAAGGACTATTACATCATTACGCCATTACAGCAACCGATGAGGCAGGGCGGCTCACAGCGGCGCCGCGCCCGCCGATGGGAAGGCGATGGACGACGTCGTCGCGGTCCTCGCCCGCGAGCAGCGCGCCCTCGAGCAGCTCCTCTTCCGGCTCCACCACGCCCGGGAAGCCTTGGCCGCCGACGACGATCGGTTCCTCGGCATGGCCGCCGACGAGCTCGAGGCGGCGGCCCACGTCGTGCGCGAGCTGGAGGCGGCCCGGGCGTCGGCCGTCGGCAGCACCCACGACGACACGCTGCAGGCCTTGGCCGACCACGCCCCCGAGCCGTACTCGTCGCTGCTGCAGGAACACCGCCAGGCGCTCGGTCGCCTCGCCGGTGAGGTGGGCGCCCTCCTCGAGGCGACCCACAGCCTGGCGGCCGATCGGCTGGCCGAGCTGCGGGGCGAGCGGCCCGGGCGCTTCCGCCGGCGGCGACGACGGCCGGTGCCCGCCGACGACCTCGACCGAGCGGTGGCGGCCGCCAGCTACGAGTCGGTGCTGGCCGCGAGCGATTCGCTCCGGCTGCCATCGCTCGTGCGCTTCCTCTCCTGAACGCTCCTAGACGCTCGCCAGCCGCTCCCGCCAGCCCCGCCGACCGGCGACGGCGGCGGCGAAGACGGCGCGGCGCCGGTGCGCCGCCGACGTCCCGGGCTCGGTCGGGCCGTACTGCGCGGCGATGCCATGGCGCAGCATCGCGATCGCCTCCGAACGCAGCTGGGACACCCGTGACTCGGTCACGCCGAGGAACCGGGCGAGATCGGCGGACGTCCGGCCCTCGAGGAAGTAGCCGATGACCACGAGCCGGTGACGCTCGGGCAGCAGCCCGACCGCGTCCCGGAGGTAGCCGAGCAGCTCCCGCTGCTCGAGCGCCTCACCCGGCTCGAGGCCGGTGGGATCGACGAGCAGCTCCCCGAGGCTCGCCTCCTCGTCGGGATCGGCGCTGCGCTGGTCGAGTGCCAGCACCACCGAGCGGTGGATGCGACCCTGGAGGCGGGTCAGCTGCTCGGGCGTGGTCGACATGGCGGTCGCGACCTCCTCGACCGTGGGGGCGCGACCGAGATCGCCGGTGAGTCGGGCGCTCGTGCGCTCGAGCGCCCGCGCCAGGTTGCGCACCGAGCGGGGCGCCCAGTCGGTGGTGCGCACGGCGTCGAGGATGGCGCCCCGGATCCGCTGGGCCGCGAAGCGCTGGAACGGCACGCCGCGCGTCGTGTCGAAGCGCTGGGCGGCCTCCACCAGGCCGAGCGTGCCGGCTCGGGCCAGCTCCTCGCGATCGACGTGGCGAGGGAAGTGCACCGCCACCTGGAACACGATGTGCTCGACCAGGGGCAGGTACTGCTCGATGGTCGCGACCTGCCCCGTGGTGCCCGCCCCGCCCCGTTCCACGAATACGCAGAGTATCGGGATAACCGCGGAGAGTCCGGTCAGCCTCCGGTGGCGCTGCCGACGAAGGCGGCGGCCTTGATGCCCCGGCGGGCCAGCTCGGCGAGGAACGGCACGGGCTCCACCGAACCGGCGAGGCCCCGCGCCCCCGCCGCCACCTCGCCCCTGGCCACGGCCACGGCGGCCAGCGCCGCCACCGCCCCGGCGGCCACCGCCGGGCGGTCGATGGCGCCGAGGACCACCACGTCGCGGCCCGCTCCCCGCCGGCCCCGGACCTCGACCCGCAAGGCCCCGAGGCCGGTCTCCCGGTGGGGCGGGCGGAGCATCGGCAGGTGGGCGGTGAGCCGATCCCGGCGGGTCGCCGCCACCCGGGCCGACACGCGGGTCGCCGAGGGGAACGCCGCCGTCAGCAAGAGGGCATCGGGCACCGCCGCCCGATAGCAGTCGGCGGCCCCGACCGGGTCCGGGAACCACGCGAGCTCCCGGCCCGACCCCGCCCGCCGCCGGACCCAGGCCCCGTCCCGCCACTCCAACGCCTCGCCGGCGAGGGCCCGGTGATGCTGGCGGGCGCACGCCGGCCCGCCGGTGCCCCGCCGGCTCACGTGGATCTCGTCGACGCGATCGAACGTGGCGGCGGCGTGGGCCGCCAGCACGTCGCTCAGCCCGGGGCAGAACCCCGCGCCGACCACCACCGCCAGGCCCCGCTCCGCGGCTTCCGCGTCGAGGGCGACCAGCCCCCGCACGTCGTCGAGGCCGTCGGCGCCCGACACGACGGCGATGCCGGCCTCGAGCAGGCGTTCGGCCTCGGCCCGGTGGTCCACCGGCGCGGCGAGGACCGCCACGTCGGCGCCCTCGGCCCACGCGGGGGTCACCGGGCGGGACGTCACCCGGCCGGGCTCGTCGATCGAGTCGCACGTGCTCGCCGCTCGCTTCGGGTCGGCGTCGGCGACGGTCACGGCGGCGACCTCGGGGCTCGAGGCCAGCTGGCGGACGGCGCGGGCACCGACGGCGCCGGCGCCGAGGACGGCGATGCGCATCGCCTAGCGGAGGTCGGGGCCCTGGAGCTCCCGCCACCCTCCGCCCTGTGGCGGGGTGCCACCGCTGCCGCGCAGACGGAGCACGCCGGCGATCAGGCTGGCGAGACCGAGGGCGACGAGCGCTCGACGGAGGAACCGCACGGTGGGGCTGAATGGAATCGAACCATCGACCTCATCCTTATCAGTGCGGATGACGCCATCCCAGATAGACCCGGCTGGTCCCGTTGTACCCGTCTGACCTGGGGTTTCACCCCTCGGCCGTCCCGGCTGGTCCCGAGCAGATCGGTCACGTTACTCGGCGTCACGCTGACATCGCGCTGACACGGCGCCTATGGTCGCACTCGTGACAACCGAGGCTGAAGCGATGCAGGCGATCCTCGACCGCGTTGCTGAGCTGGCACCCAACGTCAACTCAGAGTCGAAGGCGCGAGCGGTCGCGTACCTAGCCGAAGCTCACGCGTGGTTCGTGAGCCCCTCGCAACCACACGGAGGCATCGCCGTCGCTTCGGCGTCCAGCTAGAGAGCCCCCCGAAAGGTCAGCACTCCCTCCGCCGGGCTCGGGCTTCGAGGGACCGGGCGGTCATGCGCAGCATGTGCGCCTGGCGGGCGTGCTCGGCGCGACGGGTGCGCTCGGCCGGGTCGAGCACGCCGTCGGGGTCGACCTCGCGCTCGAAGCGGGCGAAGGCGGCGTCACGAGCGGCCTTCGTCCGGGCGGTGCGGTCGGCGGTGCGGGCCCAGGACTCGTGCGCACCGATGCGGGAGTAGAGCGCCCGCTGCTCAGCGGTCACCGGGCGACGCCGGGCCATCAGGCGGGTTCCTGCGTCGTCATGTGAGCCTCCCCGTCGTCCGGGCCCACTTCTCGATCGCCGAGCGCTTCCACACCTTGCCGGCTGACAGCACGGCCTCGGGCTCCGGGAAGTCGGGCTTGCGTGCGAGTTGGTTCACCCGTTGACGGGTGAGCGCCAGCATCTCGGCGATCTCGGCCACGCCTACGAGGTGGTGCACGTGGCACAGCGTTGCGACCACGGCGAAGATCGTAGCGGATGCTTGCCGATCGGAAATAGGCGGGGTACTTTCCGATCGGAAATAGTAAGCGGCCCCGGCGCTGCGCCAACAGCCCGGGGCCAAGTCGAACCGAGCAACCAAACCAAGGAGGCCCGACGTGGCTGATCGTACCGCACGCGCCCTGACGACGGAAGACCCCCCCAGCACTGAGGACGACGCCGAGAGGTGGTTCCGCATCCGGGGCCACGCCCTCGACCTGGTCCACGGCGTGGAGCTGCTCCATGGCCGCGTTCAGGCCTTCGAGACGGCAGCGGCCTGCGCCTACTCGGAGAACACCGAGGTCGGCGGCACTCCGTACACCGAGGAGGCCGACGCTGCGATGCTCGCCCGCCTGCTTGACCACGTGCAGATGGTCCTCGCCTTCGTGGTCGACGATGCGGACAAGGCCAGGGAGGCGGTCGCCGCGAGCAGCGCGAGCGAGGCGTGAGCGCTCTCTGGGCGGGGCCGTGCGTTCGGCGGTCCCTCGACTTCGCGCCCCTCGCGCTGGCGGCCGGTGGCCGGTGCCATGCCGAGGTGGCCCGGTCCCTCGGCGTCGACCACGTGAGGCCGGAGCGGCGCCACCGGTACACCTGCCGGCGGGCGCAGGCGGACGTGCTGGCGACGAGGCTGGGCCTGCACCCGGCCAACGTGTGGCCCTCGTGGTGGGCGTCGTGAGCGTGATCGAGACGGCTCGGCGTGTGAGCGTCCTAGCGTCGTGGCCGTGATCAGCTACACAGTCGAGACGGTCCGGGAGCTGCCTCTTGGGAGCACGAGGCGGACCGAGGTGTGCGTGGTTGTCGAAGCGGGCGCCACTCGAGCGCAGCTCGTCGAGGTCGCACGACAGGTGGCGAGCGATCGGCGGGAGATCGCCCCGTACCAGGCGCTCGTGGTCGGGCTCTTCGACTACCCGGAGCTCGTCGGGCGTTCCGCCTACTCGCTCGGTCGATGGGAGGACACGCCGGCGGCCGGGTGGGGCGCTGCCTCGACGGCCACCAGCGGCGACTACTCGACCTTCGTCGAGGACGCGACGAACGTCGCCGAGAAGGACTGGAGGCGCCGGCCGTCGTCGTCGGACGTAGCCGCTTGGCGGGACTGGTTCGACGAGCTCCGGGCG
>DATLFP010000235.1:0-35878 GCA_035540955.1 Acidimicrobiales bacterium | reverse complement strand
GGGTGGCGGTGGCGACCATGGCGGGGGAGCGGCGGCCCGGCGAGCAGATCACCGGCGGCACCCCGTCGACGTCGGCGGAGCGCCTCGCCGAGGCGGCGCGGCTGTTCCAGCAGGGCGAGATCGTCGAGGCCGCGAAGCTCTACGACGCGGTGCTCGCCGAGAACCCCGACGACGTGGCCGCCCTCACCTACAAGGGCTGGATGCTCCGCAACGTCGGCGTGCAGGGCGAGGAGCCCGAGCTCTTCGAGCGGGGGGTGGCACTGATCGAGCAGGCGCTCGAGGTCGACTCCGGCTTCGCCGAGGCGTGGTTCTTCCGGGGCCTCATCTACCTGCGCGACGAGGACGACCCGGACAAGGCCGTCGAGGCGCTGCGGCTCGCCCTGGCGAGCGACCCCGGGCCCGAGGTCGAGGGCGCGGCGCGCGAGCTTCTCGCAGAGATCGCGCAAGGCGAGTGAAAAAGGTCAAGAAGATCGGGCGGGATCGCCCCACGACCGTTCGGGACGCGACACACTCAGGCGTCCACATCCGTCCAGGAGGAATGCATTGAACAAGCGTGAGCTGGTGAACGCGGTGGCGGCGCACACCGGCGTCGACAAGAAGCAGGTCGACGCGGTGCTGTCGGGCTTCACCGACGTCGTGTCCGCTGTCGTGTCCAAGGGGGAGCCGGTTGCGATCTCCGGCTTCTGCAAGTTCTCGAAGGTCGAACGCCCGGCGCGCATGGGGCGCAACCCCGCGACCGGTGAGGCCATCAAGATCAAGGCCTCGAAGAAGGCCCGCATCACCCCGCTGAAGGGCTTCAAGGACTCGGTGATGACTCCGAGCCAGGCCCCGAAGCTGGCGAGCGGCGTGTGGCCGCCGGCGGCGCCGGCCAAGAAGGCGCCGGCGAAGAAGGCGGCGGCGAAGAAGAAGGCGCCCGCCAAGAAGGCGCCCGCTCGCAAGCGCTGAGCGAGCACGGAGCAGGAGCGTGGGAGGCCTCCGGGCCTCCCACGCTCGCGTTCGGGCACCGCTGCTCCGAAGGCCACCGGCGCCCATTCGGCAGCACGAGATCGCGACCGATCTGGGAGAATCGCGCGGTGATCAGCGGGCCGCCCTCCGCGTCGCTCACGAGCAGCGGGGACGAGCTCGACGTCCGCCTCCTCGGCGGTCTGCAGGTCCGCGTGGGCGGCGAACCGGTCGACGCGCTGCGCTCGGCCCGGGCGCGGTCGCTGCTCGCGTTTCTCATCCTGCATCCCGACGTCGCGCATGCCCGGCAGCGGGTGGCCTTCGAGTTCTGGCCCGACTCGTCCGAGGCGCAGGCGCGGACGAACCTGCGCAACGTGCTCCACACCCTCCGGCGTGCTCACCCGGCGCTCGATGCCGCGCTGCGAGCGACCTCGACGACCCTGCAATGGCAACCGGTCGAGCCGGTGGTGACCGATGCCGAGCGGTTCACGTCGGCCGCGTCGGCGGCGGCCGCCGCCGACCCCGACGACGCCGACGAGCTGATCGCTCGCTGCCGTGCCGCGCTGGCGCTCTACTCCGGCGACCTCCTCGCCGGAGACCACGACGAGTGGCTGCTTCCACGGCGCGATGCGCTGCGGGACGAGTACCGCCACACCTTGCGATTGCTGACGACGGCACTGATCGACAGCGGTCATGCCGGCGACGCCACGGCGGTCGCGCGCGAGCTGGTGCGGACCGATCCGGTCGACGAGTCCGGACACCGACTGCGGATCGAAGCCCACCACGCGGCCGGCGACCGCGCCGGTGCCCTCCGCGCCTACCACGAGTGCGCGGCGACCCTCGAGGGTGAGCTGGGGGTCGAACCGGGGCCGGCCACGACCGCCGCCTACGCGGCGGTGCTCGACAGCCCGCGGGACGAGACCGTGGTGTCCCGGCAGCCGGCGGTGCGGGCTCGACCGGGTCTGGTCGGTCGTGACGAGGAGTGGCAGCAGCTGGTCGGGGCGTGGGAGGCGGCCCAGCACGGTCCGGCGTCGGTCGTCCTCGTGACGGGGGAACCGGGCATCGGCAAGACCCGCTTGGTCGACGAGCTCCGCGCGTGGTGCGCCCGATCCGGTGCCGCGATCGGTGTGGCGCGGTCGTACGCGACGGAGGGAGACCTCGGCTACGGCGTCGTCGCGTCATGGCTGCGATCGCCCGACGTCGGGGCGGGGATGCGCCAGCTGAGGCCGAGCGAGCGGACCGAGCTCGCGCGCTTGCTGCCCGAGCTGGGCTCACTCGACGCGGCCGACGCGGCCGACGCGGCCGACGCCGACGATGCCGACCGGCGCCGGCGCCTCTTCGATGCCGCGGTCGCCGCAGTCGCGGGGATCGGCCGGCCGGTCCTCCTCGTCGCCGACGACTGCCAGTGGAGCGACCAGGTGAGCCAGGAGTTCATCCACTACGTGGTTCGCCAGCGCATCGACGCGCCGCTGCTCATCGTGCTCACTGCCCGTCGGGAGGAGCTCGACCTCGGACACCCGATCACCGCGTTGCGGAGCGCGCTGGTCGCGCTCGATCGGTTGACCGAGGTCCAGCTGGGACGGCTCCCGCGTGAGGCCACCGGTGCGCTCGGCAGCCAGCTCAGCGGGTCGCCGCTCGACGACGGCGCCGTCGAAGCGCTCTATGCCGAGACGGAGGGCAACCCGCTGTTCGTCGTCGAGACCGTGCGGGCCGGCCGGGAGTCAGGCGGGGAGCGGGCGGCGTTGAGTCCCCGCTTGCGGGCGCTCATCGACGCACGCTTCCACCGCCTCTCCGGCGCGGCGGCCACGGTGCTCGGAGCCGCCGCCGTGGTCCGCCGGCCGTGCTCGGCGAGCCTGCTCGCCGCACTCTGCGATCTCGACGACCGGTCGCTCGCGCGCGGTCTCGACGAGCTGTGGCACCGCGGGATCCTGCGCGAGACGGGAAGCGACGCCTACGAGTTCAGCCACGGGAAGCTCCGCGATGCGGCGTACGAGAACCTGAGCCCCGCGCTCCGGCGCTCGTATCACGGCGCGCTCGCCCAGGCTCTTGCCGAGCGGGCCGAGCGCGAGCCCGACCTCGCCACCAGCCAGGTGGCGATCCACTTCGAGGCCGCCAACCGGCCTGACGAGGCGGTGGCCTGGTTCCACCGGGCCGCCGTCGACGCCCAGCAGGTGGCGGCCTACGCGGAAGCGGTGCGCCTCCTCGACCGCGCGCTCGCGCTGGTGCCCTTGCTTCCGGCCGACGTTCGTCACGTCCGCGAGCTCGAGCTGCTCTCGACGATGCCCCTGGCGTTGGGCGGACTGGAGGGCTACGGGACGACCCGGATGCACGAGGCCCACCGGCGGGCGACCGACGTGGCGGCCCGCCTCGGCGTCGGACTCGAACCGACGCTGATGCGGTCGATGGTGATGTCGGCCCTGTGTCGCGACGAGTTCGACGCGGCGGCAGATGCCGCCGCGCAGCTGTTGACGCTCGCAACCGCGACCGGCGACGGCTCGATGGAGATCGAGAGCCACTACCTGCTGGGCATCTCGGCGTTCTGGGCGGCGCATCTCGCCGAGGCGCGCGACCACTTCGAGACGGTGGTCGCCGGCTTCGATCCGGCCACCAGAGCCCGGCACCACGAGGTCTACGGCCACGACCCGCAGGTGGTCTGCCTGAGCCGGCTGGGCAACGCGCTGTGGTTCCTCGGCCGGGAAGACGACGCCCGACGCGCGTGCGCTGACGCCATCGCGCTCGCGGACGAGGTCGGTCATCCGCTGAGCCACGACACGGCGTCGATCTTCTCCTGCCTCCTGGCCATCGACCTCGGCGACCACGACCTGCTTCGACAGCTGGTCCCGCGGCTGGGCGCGCTCGGCATGGACTCGCTGCCCTTCGCCACCAAGCGCGAGGCGGTGTCCGGGCTGATCGACGTTCTCGACGGCCGGCACGGAGCAGGCGTCTCGCGGATCCACACTGCGCTCGACCGCTGCCGCGGGCACAACTTCTATCCGGGCTTCCAGGCGGCGATCGCCCGCATCCTCGTGGCGGCGCACGGGCACGCCGGTGATGGCGGCGAGGGGCTCAACACCTGCGAACGGGCGCTCGCGCTGGCGAGCACGCCCCTGTGGGAAGCCGAGATCCACCGGGTCCGCGCCGAGCTCCTCCACGCCACCGAGGCCGATGCCGGCCAGGTCGAGGACGCCGTGCTCGCCGCGGAGGCCGTGGCCCGCCGGCAAGGCGCCCAGGGGCACCTCGGACGCATCGAGGCGACCCGCCGGCGGCTCGGTCTGGCGGCGTCTCCCGCGCCCGCGTGACCGAGAAGCCGGCGCCGCGCCTCGAACGCCCGGTCCCTCGAACGCCCGGCAAACGCTCGCCAAACGCCGCGTCTCGGACACTGCGCCCATGACCAGCCACTTCTACGACGCCATCGTCGTCGGCGCGCGATGCGCCGGCGCACCGACCGCCATGCTGCTCGCCGAGCGGGGCCACCGGGTCCTCCTCGTCGACCGCTCCACCTTCCCGAGCGACACCCTGTCGACCCTGGTCGTCCAGCCCGCGGGCGTCGCCGCCCTCGAGCGCTGGGGCCTCTACGAGGCCATCGCGGCGACGGGCTGCCCGCCCATCGAGCAGTACCGGTTCGACTTCGGTCCCGTCGTCATCTCCGGCCGCCCGCGGCCGATCGACGGCCACGCGACGGCCATCGCGCCGCGCCGCACGGTGCTCGACAAGCACCTCGTCGACGCCGCCGCCCGGGCCGGGGCCGAGGTCCGGGAGGGCTTCACCGTCGAGGAGATCCTGTTCGAGGACGGCGCGGTGGTCGGCATCCGCGGCCACGCCGACGGGGGATCCGAGGTGGTCGACCGCGCCCGGGTCGTCATCGGCGCCGACGGCCACAACTCCCGTGTCGCCCGTGCCGTGGGCGCGCCGCGCTACCACGAGAAGCCCGTGCTCGAGAACGCCTTCTACACCTACTGGCGCGACTTGCCGGTCGACGACACCTTCACCACGGTCATCCGGGGCGACCGGGGCTTCGCCGCCATCCCCACCAACGACGATCTCACGCTCCTCCTGGTCGGCTGCCCGTTCGCCCAGGCCAGCGACTTCCGCCGCGACGTCGAGGCCAGCTACTTCGAGGCGGTCAAGCGTGATCCGGAGTGGGCGGATCGGCTGCGCACGGCGACGCGCGAGGAGCGCTTCGCGGGCGGCGGCGTGCCCAACTTCTTCCGCACGCCGTACGGGCCGGGCTGGGTGCTCGTGGGCGACGCCGGCTACACGAAGGACCCCATCACCGCCCAGGGCATCGCCAACGCGTTCGTCGACGCCGAGCGCGTCGCCGCCGCCCTGGATGCGGTCTGGGTGGGCACGACGACCTTCGAGGATGCGATGAGTCGCTATCAGGCCGATCGCGACGCTGCCGCGCTCCCGATGTACGAGTTCACCACCCAGCTCGCCACCCTCGAACCGCCCCCGCCGGAGATGCAGGACCTGCTCGGCGCGATCGCCGGCAACCAGCCGGCGATGGACGCCTTCGTCAGCGTCAACGCCGGGACGATGTCGCCTCCAGAGTTCTTCGACCCTGCCCACCTCGACCGCGTCTTGCAGCCCTCGGAGGCACGATGACCATCGGCTCGAATGCGGTGAGCGAGCTGCGCTCGCGCTTCCGTGGCGCGCTGCTGCGACCCGGTGAGGAGGGCTACGACGAGGTTCGGCGGGTGTGGAACGGCGCCGTCGACCGCCGGCCCGGGCTCATCGCTCGCTGCGCCGGCACCGACGACGTCGGCACCGCCGTCCGCTTCGCCCGGACGCACGGCCTCGAGGTCTCGGTCCGCGGCGGCGGGCACTCGATCGCCGGGTTCTCGGTGTGCGACGACGGGCTGATGATCGACCTGTCCACCATGAAGGCGATCAGGGTCGACCCCGAGGCAAGGACCGCGGCCGCCGCCGGCGGAGTGCTCTGGGGTGAGCTCGACCGGGCGACGCAGGCGCACGCCCTCGCCACGACCGGAGGGGTCATCAGCCACACCGGCATCGGCGGTCTCACGCTCGGCGGTGGGCTCGGGCACCTCATGCGCAAGCACGGCCTCACGGTCGACAACCTCCTGGCCGTCGATCTCGTCACCGCCGACGGAGCGCTCCGCCACGTGACCGAGCAGTCCGATCCCGACCTGTTCTGGGGCCTGCGGGGCGGCGGCGGCAACTTCGGCATCGCCACGCGGTTCGAGTACCAGCTCCATCCCGTGGGGCCGATGGTCCTCGGCGGCCCGGTGCTCTGGCCACTCGAGGACGCGCCGCAGGTGATGGCCACCGTGCGCGAGGTCGCACCCGGCGCGCCCGACGAGCTCGGCATCAGCGTCGCGCTGATCCCGGCGCCGCCGGCGCCGTTCGTCCCGCCGGCGCGGTTCGGTCAGCCGGCGATGGCGCTGATCCTCGTCTGGGCCGGCGACCCCGCCGAGGGCGAGAAGGCCATGGAACCGCTCCGCAAGATCGGCACCCCGTTCGCCGACGTCGTCCGGCCGACGCCGTACGCCGCGCTGCAGTCGATGCTCGACGCCGGTGCGCCCCACGGTCGCCACTACTACTGGAAGGCGCACAAGCTCCCGTCGCTGACCGACGAGGTCATCGACATCTTCCTCCGAGCCATGGATTCGGCAACCAGCCCGTTCGCGCAGGTCAACGGCTGGGCCGTCGGCGGCGCGGTCAGCCGTGTCGCCGACGACGCCACGGCGGTCGGTGATCGCCACGAGGGCTTCGAGATGAGCGTCACGGTCGGGTGGGCACCCTCCGACCCTGACGCCGAGCGGCACAAGGCGTGGGCGCGCGAGGTCTGGCACGACCTGCAGCCCCACGGCGAGGGCGTGTACGCCAACTTCATCTCCGACGAGGGTGCCTCCGGCGTCGAGTACGCCTACGGCAGCCGTCTCGAGCGGCTCCGGGCGCTCAAGGCCGTCCACGACCCCGACAACTTCTTCCACCTGAACAACAACATCCCGCCCGGCCCGGGAGGGTGAGCGGAACTACTCGCGTGCACGTCCACGCGGTCGGGAACAAGATCAAGCCGTGGACATCGATCGCATCCGCGACGACTTTGCCGACCGGGGCGTCGTCCGCCTCGACCGGGCGTTCAGCCCCGACGTCGCCGCTCGCATGCGAGAGGCCGTGTGGCGGTACGCCGAGCGCAAGGTCGGCATCACGGCCGACGATCGGTCGACGTGGCCGACCTCGTGGCTCCCGCTGAGCTGGAAGGGATTGAAGCGGCACCGCGTCTTCGAAGCCCTCATCGACAACCCGGCGGTGTCGACCGCGCTCGGCACGATCTTCGGTGCGAACGGCTGGCAGGAACCGAAGCCCGGTGCCCAGGTCCTGTTCAACCTGCCCCAGCCCGGCCCGTGGGCGATGCACGACGGCTGGCACATGGACTGCGGCTTCGACCAACCGACCTGGCCGGCGCACGCCGTCAAGCTCTTCGCCTTCATCGGTGAGGTCGGCCCGTGCGGAGGCGGGACGATGTTGCTGCCAGGGTCGCACCGGCTCGTCGACCGCTACCGCTCGACGTTCGAGGTGCCGCCCGCGGCGGGCAAGGCGAACTGGCATCCGTTCCTGCGCCGGCATCCGCCCCTCGACCAGCTGCTGCAGGGGCCGTCGCTTCCCGACCTCGGACGCTCGCTGATCGGCGAGCGGTACGAGATCGACGGCATCCCCGTCGACGTCGTCGAGCTCACCGGCGCACCCGGGGATGTGGTCATCACCCACCTCCATGTGTTCCACTGCGCGTCGACGAACACGAGCGACCAGCCGCGACAGATGCTCGGCAAGGCCGTCCTCGCCGCCTGAGCAACCAGACGCGCGGGCGCTGGTACGGTCGGACCGAGGGCCATGAACGCCACCGAACGGCTGCACGACGGCAGGAC
The DNA here is from genome assembly GCA_035540955.1 of Acidimicrobiales bacterium. GTDB lineage: Bacteria > Actinomycetota > Acidimicrobiia > Acidimicrobiales > CADCSY01 > DATLFP01. The sequence continues at coordinate 28,043 of DATLFP010000235.1, read as the reverse complement.
CGCGTTCGACCGATGGTCGTGGCCCGAGGCGTACGAGCACCTGAGTGCGGCGGTGAACGGCGACGCCGTCGTCGAGCCCGCGGACCTCGAGCGGCTGGCGATCGCCGCGTACCTCACCGGGCGCGACAACGAGAGCACCGCGGCGTGGGCCGCGGCGCACCAGGGGTGGCTCGCCCGTGACGCCCCCCAGCACGCCGTGCGTTGCGCGTTCTGGGCGGGGTTCGGCCTGGTGCAGCGGGGCGAGATGGCCCAAGGAGGCGGCTGGCTGGCGCGAGCGGGGACCCTCGTGGACCAGCACGGCCTCGATGGCGTGGAGCGGGGATACCTGCTGCTCCCCGAGGCGCTCATGGCGATGGGCGGCGGCGACCACCGCGCCGCCTTCGACCGGTTCAGCGAGGCGAGCGAGCTGGCGCAGCGCTTCGGTGACCGCGACCTGGCGGCGCTCGGCGCGATCGGCCGGGGCGAGGTGCTCCTGCGATCGGGCCGGGTCGGCGACGGGATGCGCTTGCTCGACGAGGCGATGGTGTCGGTCACCGCCAGGGAGACGTCGCCGTCGGTGTCGGGGGTCGTGTACTGCGCGGTCATCGACGCATGCCAGCAGGCGTTCGACCTGCGCCGGGCACGGGAGTGGACGGTCGCGCTCGACCGGTGGTGCTCGGGCCAGCCCGGTCTCGTGCCGTATCGGGGGCAGTGCCTCGTGCACCGGGCGCAGATCCTGCAGGTCGGCGGAGCGTGGGCAGAGGCGATGACCGAAGCGCAACGGGCGTGCGAGCGGCTCGCCGAACCCCCGCACCCGGCGGTGGGGATGGCGCACTACGAGCTGGGCGAGCTTCACCGGTTGCGGGGGGAGCTGGGTGATGCCGAGGCGGCGTACCGCCGGGCGCACGCTGCCGGACGACAACCGCATCCGGGCCTGGCGCTGCTCCGTCTCGCGCAGGGCAGGATCGAGGCGGCCGTCGCGGCGATCGAGCGAGCGCTCGACGATGCCAACGACCACATCAGCCGCCTCCAGCTCCTGCCCGCATCCGTCGAGATCCTGCTCGCGGCGGAGCGGACGGCGGACGCGCGGCAGGCGGCCGACGAGCTGGCCGAGCGGGCGGCGGCCACGAGCACCCCGGTGCTCGACGCCGTGGCCGCCCAGGCGCGCGGGGCGGTGCTGCTCGCCGAGCGGGACGCCGGCGCCGCGCTCGACGCGCTGCACGTCGCCTGCCAGGCGTGGCAGGAGATGGAGGCCCCTTACGAGACGGCCCAGGTGCGCGTTCTCATCGGCGCGGCCCGTCGTGCCGTCGGCGACCCCGACAGCGCGGAGCTGGAGTGCGACGCCGCGCGCGCCGTGTTCGAGCGTCTGGGGGCGGCGCCGGCGCTGGCCCGCCTCGGTGCGCTGATGGCCGACTCCGCCGACCCTGTGGTCCCGGTGACGGCGCGTGAGCTCGAGGTGCTCCGCCTGGTCGCCACCGGCAGCACGAACCGCGAGATCGCCAACGCGCTGTCCATCAGCGAGCGGACCGTGGAGCGCCACCTCGGCAACATCTTCACCAAGCTGGACGTCCCCAACCGGGCCGCCGCCACGGCCTTCGCCTACGACCGCGGGCTCATCTGATCGGCGTGGGGGTTTTCCCCCATGCCCGTCGCCGCCGAGATGGCGGACTCCCCCGAAGTCGACCACCGCCTCGCTCCGTACGGTCCTTCTGAGAGCAGAGACCAGAGGAGACCGTGATGACCACCCGGCCCGACACGTCGACGTCGCTGTACGCCAAGTACGCCGCGAGCGCGGCGGAGAACTACGAGCGCCACTTCGTGCCGGCCATCGGCATGCCGTTCGCGCGGCGGCTGCTCGCCGCGGCGCAGCTCGCGAAGGGGGAGCGGGTGCTCGACGTCGCCTGCGGGACGGGTGTCGCCGCCCGCCTGGCCGCCGAGGCCGTGGGCCCGTCCGGAACCGTGGCCGGGCTGGATCCCACGGCGGGGATGCTGGCGTTGGCCCGGTCGGTCTCGCCGGCCACGATCGACTGGCACGAGGCACCGGCCGAAGCGATGCCGTTCCCCGACGGCGCCTTCGACGTGGCGCTGTGCTCGATGGGCCTGCAGTTCTTCACCGACAAGGCGCAGAACGTGCGGGAGATGCACCGGATCCTCGCTCCCGGCGGCCGAGCCGTGGTCTCGACACCGGGGCCGACCCCGCCGCTGTTCGAGGCGGTCGGCGCCGCCCTCACCGACCACCTCGGCCCTGACGCGTCGCGGTTCGTGAACGTGGTGTTCTCCGTCCACGATCCCGCCGAGACCCGGGCCCTCTTCGCCGAGGCCGGCTTCGAGGAAGCGGAGGTCGAGGTGGGCAGGATCGCCCTCCGACTCCCCCCGCCCGCCGACTTCTTCTGGCAGTACGTGCAGAGCACGCCGCTCGCCGCCGTCGCCGCCGGCCTGGACGAGACCGCCCGCACCGCGCTCGAGCGCGACGTCGTCGAACGGTGCCAGCCCTTCGTCGATGGCGGCGCCACCGTGATGGAACCGGGCCTGCTCGTCGTCACCGGCCGTCGGTCCGGGAGCTGATCGTCGTGCGCACCACGAGAGTCCCCGATCACGATCTCGACCACGACCACGACCGCGCCCGGTTGCTCGAGGGCGTGCCGGTCACCGAGCGACGGATCGACGTCGCCGACATCCCGACCGCCGTGCTCGAGGGGGGCGACGGGCCGCCCGTCGTGCTCCTCCACGGTCCCGGTGAGTCGGCGGTGAACTGGCGATGGACGATCCCCGACCTCGTCACGTCGCACCGGGTGATCGCTCCCGACCTGCCCGCCCACGGATCATCGGGCACGGGAGAGGGGCGGCTCGACGCCGACCGAGTGGTGGCGTGGCTCGACGCCGTTATCGAGCGCACGTGTCCGGAGCCGCCGGTCGTGGTCGGCCATGTGCTCGGCGGGGCCATCGCCGCCCGTCACGCCGCCCGTCACGGTCAACGGCTCCGGGGGCTGGTGCTCGTCGACTCGCTCGGCCTGGCGCGGTTCCGGCCGAGCGCCCGCTTCGCCCTTGGCTTCCTCCGGTTCACCATCCGGCCCAACGAGCGGTCCTTCGAGCGCTTCATGGACCAGTGCGCGCACGACCGGGAGCGGTTGCAGCAGCGCATGGGGGTCGACTGGACGGCCTTCGTCTCCTACAACCTGGGCCTCGCTCGCTCACCGCAGACGAAGGCAGCCGGGCAGCTGTTCCGGCGGGCGGGCACACCCCGCATCCCATCGCGTGAGCTGGACCGGATCGACGTGCCCACCACCCTCATCTGGGGACGGCACGACCGCGCCCTGCGGGTGCGCATCGCCGGGCGGGCGAGCGCCGAGCACCTCTGGCCACTGCACGTGATCGAGGACGCCGCCGACGACCCCGCCCGCGACCAACCGGAGGCATTCCTGCGAGCACTCCGCTCCGCGCTGCCCGACGCCTGAGCCGCGTCGAGGGACGTCGACGCAACGTTGCGCTCTCCCTGGGGCGATCCAGCGGGGATCTCCTGTGACGAACGGCCCTTCTCGCGACGACCTCAGCGGCGCACGGTGGAAGGTGACCGGTGACCGCATGAGGAGGTCCCGTGCTGCGAACCACGAGCGAGCCGACCACCGAACCGGCGGGTCGCTCTCCACACCCACCGGCGGACCGGTCGGTCGCCCTCCGGGCGTTCGCGTGGGTCGTGTTCGTCGTGGCCATCCTCTTGCTGCTCGACGTGGTCGACCTGGTGTGGATCGGAGTGATCGCCCCGATCGCGGCCGCGGGGTTGGTCGCGCTGCAGTGGCGCTCCCCGCCGCGCGGAGTCCGCTGGCTCCGTCGCGATCCCGACGGACGAGACCTGGTCGCAGTCGGCGGGTTCTACGTCGTGGTGGTCGGCCTGTTCGCCGTCGCGTTCGAGGGGTTCGGCACCGACCGCGTGGCCGGGCTGTTCCTGAGCTTCGCCGCCGGGCTCCTGGTGGGCGTCGTCGGTCCGGTCGTGTACATGGTGTGGCGGCGGGGTCGATCGCTCGCCGATCTCGGCATCGGCGGTCATCGCCTCGGCCCGACCCTCGTGTTGGCCGTCGTGCTCGGCGTCGTCCAGTTCTCGATGACGCTCTGGGGCTACGCCCTGCCGGAGCCGGTCGACTGGGTGCCGCTGCTCGTCATGTCGCTCGTGGTCGGCGCGTTCGAGGCCGTGTTCTTCCGGGGGTTCATCCAGGGTCGGTTGGAGGCATCGTTCGGGACGGTCCCCGCCGTCGGCGGCGCCGCGGCCCTCTACGCGCTGTACCACGTCGGGTACGGGATGGGCGGGTCGGAGATGGGGTTCCTCTTCGGACTCGGCCTCGTCTACGCCGTCACGTATCGGCTGGTCGAGAACGTGCTGGTCCTGTGGCCGTTGCTGACCCCGTTGGGCGCCTTCTTCAACAACCTCGAAGCCGACGACATCGAGCTGCCCTGGGCGTCGATCGCCGGGTTCGTCGACGTCGCGGCCGTCATGGTCGTCGTCATCGTCCTCGCCCGCCGCCACGCAAGATCTTGAGGGCGCGGGGGTGGCTCAGGCGCGCACGAGGGTCTGCACGGCCCGGACGATCTCGCCGCCGTCGACCTCGAGGGTCCAGATCGAGCCCTTGTGGCAGGTCCACTCGTCGGCCACCACCTCGAGACCCCGCCGGTGGAGCCGGTCGAGCACCGGCGGGATCACGTTGCCGTGGCTGCACAGCACGCTGTGGCCGGGCTGGCGGGCGACGTCCTCGAGCAGGGCCAGCGTCTGCTCGGTTGCCGCCTCCTCGGCCAGCGCCGGGTGGAGATCGATGTGGAGGCCGAGCTTGTCGGCGAGCGGCTGGACCGTCTGCACGCAGCGGACGTAGCGGCTCGAGGCGATGCGGACCACCTCGAGGGGGGCGAGGACATCGCCGATCGCTGCCGCCTGGGCGAGCCCGCCGTCGGAGAGGGGCCGCAGGTCGTCGGGCTGGTGCCAGTCGGGGCGGCTGCCGGCCTTGCCGTGCCGCACGAGGTGGATGGCCATGGGTCGCCGGAGAAGGTAGCCAAGAGGAGGGCCAACGCAAACGCGGGCAGCCGTAGAGTTCGCGGCCGTGGGGTTCTTCGACCGCAACCGCAAGCAGCTCGAGGAGCGGGGCATCGATCCGGCCCGGCTCCCGCCCGGCCAGTACTTCACCGAGCGGTTCCCGGTGCTGCACGTGGGCGACGTGCCCGACTGGCGCGACCTCGCCACCTGGTCGCTGCGGATCGGCGGGCTGGTCGAGCAGGAGGTCACCCTGACCTGGGACGAGCTGCTGGCCCTGCCGGCGGTCGAGCTCACCTTCGACATCCACTGCGTGACCAAGTGGTCGAAGCTCGACACGACCTGGACGGGCGTCCCCGTGACCCAGCTGCTGGCGCTGGCCCGGCCACTGCCGGCCGCCACCCACCTCGTCTCCCACGCCGACTTCGGCTATGCCGCCAACACGCCGCTGGCCGATGCCACCGTCGAGAACGCCCTCGTCGCCTACCGGTACGGCGGGGAGCCGCTGGCGCCCGAGCACGGCTACCCGGCCCGCCTGGTCATCCCCCACCTCTACTTCTGGAAGTCGACGAAGTGGCTGCGGGGCCTCGAGCTGCTCGACGAGGATCGGCCCGGGTTCTGGGAGCAGAACGGCTACCACCTCTACGGCGACCCGTGGCGGGAGCAGCGGTTCTGGGGCGACTGAGAAGTTCTCGGGCCGTTGCAGGCCCTACCAGGGCCTCGGTCGGCCCGAGATCCTCGGAGGGCTCGGTAGGTTCGGGGGCGATGGCCGACGACGACCGCCTCTACATCCGCCAGCTGCTCTCCGGGCGAGACTTCGCCGCCGGCAACCCCGTGGCCAAGCAGATGGTGAACTTCGCCTACGTCATCGGCGATCGGGAGAAGGGCGAGGCGCTCATCGTCGACCCCGCCTACGCCGCCGGTGACCTGATCGACCTCGTCGAGGCCGAGGGGATGAGGGTCGTCGGTGCCCTCGCCACCCACCACCACCCCGACCACGTCGGCGGCACGATGATGGGTCACACGCTCGAAGGCGTTGCCGAGCTGGTCGGTCGGGGGGCGGGCCCCGTCCACGTCCACCGCGCCGAGGCGCCCTTCGTGCAGCGGGTGACCGGGATCGACGCGTCCGACCTGGTCGAGCACGACAGCGGCGACACCGTCACCGTGGGCGACATCTCGATCACGGTCCTGCACACCCCCGGGCACACCCCCGGCAGCATGTGCTTCCTCGTCGGCAACGTCCTCGTGTCCGGCGACACGCTGTTCCTCGAGGGCTGCGGGCGCACCGACTTCCCCGGCAGCGACCCGGCCGCCATGTACGACAGCCTCACCCACCTGGCCACGCTGCCCGAGGACACCGTCGTGCTCGCCGGCCACTGGTACTCCCAGCCCCCGGCGGCCACCCTCGGCGACGTCAAGCAGTACAACTACGTCCTCCAGCCCCGCACCAAGGAGCAGTGGCTGGCGATGTTCGGCGGCCAGTAGACCGCGGCGTCAGCCTCCGAGGGCGCGCAGGCGCGCCAGCACGTCGGGGAGCGCGCTGAGGAGGGCGTCGACGTCGGCGTCGGTGGTCGACCAGCCCACCGACACCCGCAGCGAGCGGGAGGCGTCGACCCCCATCGCCTCGAGCACCGGGGACGGCTCGAGCGCCTCCGACGAGCACGACGACCCCGAGTGGACGGCCACACCGGCCTGGTCGAGGCCGAGCAGCACCGGCTCGGCCTCCACCCCGTCGATCGCCACGCACACGAGGTGGGGGAGCCGGCCGGCCGGCGACGGGTCGCCGAGCACCGTGAGCCCGCACCCGTCGATCACCCGCTGGATCAGCCGGGCCTCCTCGTCGCCGAGGGTCACCGCCTCGCAGGCGGCCCCGAAGCCGACGATGGCGGGCACGTTCTCGAACCCCGCCCGCCGGGCCCGTTCCTGGTCACCGCCCACCAGCAGCGGGCGCAGCCGCAGTCCCCGCCGCACGAGGAGGGCGCCGACCCCGGGCGGCCCACCCAGCTTGTGGGCCGACACCGAGAGGAGGTCGGCATCGAGGTCGGTGAAGGAGAGCGGCACGTGACCGGCGGCCATCGCCGCGTCGACGTGGACGAGCACGTCGCGCTCTCGGCACCCGGCGACGATGTCGGCCACCGGCTGCCGCGTCCCGACCTCGTGGTTGCCGAGCTGCACGTGCACCAGCGCGGTCTCGCCCGGTCGCACGGCGTCGAGCACCTCGCCGGCGTCGACGCGGCCGTGGCCGTCGACGCCCACCTCGGTCACGGCGCCGGCGAACGCGGCCGACGCCTGCCGCACCGCCGAGTGCTCGACCGCCGGGAGCACCACGTGCGAGCCGCGGGCGGTGGCCATCCACGTGGCGGTGACGATCGACTCGGTGGCGCCGCTCGTGAAGACGACCTCGCGCGAGCCTCGGCAGCCGAGCATTGACGCCACCTGGTCGCGCGCGATCTCCACCGCGACCCGCGCCGCGTGCCCTTCGGTGTGCACCCGCCCCGGGTCGGCGAGCGCGCCGAACCACGGCTGCATCGCGGCCACGGCCTCGGGCCGCGTCGGCGAGGTCGACGCGTGGTCGAGGTAGTGGCGCGCCACCCGCGGTCCCGCGCTAGAGCGAGACGGGGACGGCGGTGACGCAGCGGTCGTCGCCCAGCGCCCGCGACCGCTCCGTCTCCGGGCACGTGTCGCCGTAGAGCGCCGAGAGCATCCCCTTCACCATCCCGCGGTCGACGGCGCAGATCACCGGTGACACCACGGCCGCCCCGCCGAAGGGGCAGTGCTCGGCGACGATGCTGACCACGTCGCCCCGCGCCTCGGTGTGGGCGGCGAAGCCGTGGGCCGTCAGGGCGTCGGCGACGGCGTGCAGCGCCGAGCGGAACGACCGGTGGGCGTCGCCGCCGCTCAACGACGCGGCCATCGCCGCGCCGTACTCGATGCCGACCTCCTCGGCCATCGCCTCGGCCTGCTCGCGGGGGAGCAGCTCGAGGGCACGACCGAGCAGCGACAGGATCAGGTCGTCACGCCGGACGGGGTGCTCGACCGAGACCGGGGTGGCGGTGGCCACGTAGCGCTTGGACGGCCGGCCGGCCGCGCCGGTGTGCTTGCCGGTGCGGACCTCGAGGTAGCCGCCGGCCGCCAGCTTGTCGAGGTGGTGGCGGGCGACGTTGGCGTGCACGCCGAACGCCTCGGCCACCTCCGACGCCGTGATCCCCTCGGGCCGCTCGTGGGCGAGGAGGTAGATCCGGCGTCGCGTCGGGTCACCGAACGCGCTCGTGATCGCCGACACCGCGGACGTGAAGCCGTCCGGCGAGAAGGGCTCTGCAGCCACCCCGGTATTCTACCTATGCCCGTAGTGGAAATGCCCGAGCCCGTCACGCACCCGACCAGGAAGGGACTCCCGATGCCGACCGAGGCCGAGATCCTCGACGCCCTCCGGGGTGTCGTCGACCCCGAGCTGCACCGTGACCTCGTCGACCTCGGCACCGCCCGGGTGTCGGTGCGGGGCTCGACGGTCGACATCGAGGTCGGCCTCGTGACCGACGAGTACCCCGAGGAGGCCGAGCGCGAGCTGCACGACGCCGTCGTCGCCGCGGTCCGGGCCGTGCCCGGGGTCGAGGAGCTCAAGCTCGCGTTCGCCGACATCGGCGAGGACGCCGCCGCCGAGCTCATGCAGCGCCTGCATCCCAACGGGCTTCCGTTCGCCGAGGAGAACAGCCGGGCCCGGGTGCTCCTGATCTCCTCGGGCAAGGGCGGGGTGGGCAAGTCGTCGGTGACGGTGAACGTGGCGGTGGCGCTCGCGCAGCGGGGCAAGCGGGTGGCGATCGTCGACGCCGACGTCTACGGCTTCTCGATCCCCGCCATGCTCGGGATCGACACCCCGCCCGTGGTCGTCGGCGATCGCGTCGTCCTCCCGCCCCGCAAGCACGGGGTGCGCCTGGCGTCGATCGGCTTCTTCGTGCCCGAGGACCAGCCGGTCATCTGGCGGGGTCCGATGCTGCACAAGGCGCTCGAGCAGTTCCTCACCGACTTCTACTGGGGCGACCCCGACTACCTCGTGGTCGACATGCCCCCCGGCACCGGCGACATCTCGCTCTCCCTGGCGCAGCTGCTGCCGGGGGCCGAGGCCTACGTGGTGACGACCCCCCAGCCGGCGGCGCAGCGGGTGGCGCAACGCGCGGGGACGATGTTCCAGCACCAGAACATCCGCATCCCGGTGCGGGGCGTGATCGAGAACATGTCGTGGTTCACCGGCGACGACGGTGTGCGCTACCCGCTGTTCGGGGCGGGCGGCGGTGAGCTGCTCGCCACCCGCCTCGACGTCCCCCTCGTCGGCCGCGTCCCGCTGGTGCCGGCGTTGCGGGAGGGCGGCGACATCGGCATGCCCATCACCGTCTCCGAGCCCGAGAGCGAGGCGGCCGCCGCCTTCGCCGAGACGGCGGCGTGGATCGAGGCCCATCCGCCCACCAAGCGGCGGAACCCGGCGCTGAAGGTCGTGTAAGCGGCCCGGCGGGGGTATCCCCCGCCCGTGCGGATCCCGGCGCTCGACCGCCTGCGGGCGGTCGCACTGGCGATGATGGTCGTCCACCACCTGACCAAGTGGCTGTCGGCGGCCGACCCCCGCCGCGTCCTCCCGGGGTGGGACGGGTTCGCGCTCACCGACGTGGCGGCCCCCGCGTTCACCGTCGCCGCCGGTGCCTCGGGCGTCCTTTGGGCCCTCCGGCGACCGACCCGCGCGCGCACCGTCGTCCGCCGCTACGGCCTCCTCGTGCCGACGGGGATGCTCCTCCAGTACCTGTTCACCTCCGGCACCCTCCTCGACTGGGGTGTCCTGCAAGCCCTCGGCACCGGTGTGGTCATCTCGACGCTCCTCGTGCTCGCGCTGCGCACTCGCGGGGAGGCGGCGATGGCGGGCGCGACGGCGGCGCTCGCCGGCGTGGCCCTGCTGGCCGGTCCGGTCATCGAGGTCGCCGTCGACGGCGTCGACGACGGCGGGTGGGCGGCCACGATCCTCGGCGGGACGTTCCCGGCGATCACCTACACCGGCCTCGCGCTCGTCGGTGCCACCGGCGGCGTGCTGCTGCGGCGCGATCCGAGCCGCGGCACGCTCGCCCTCGCCGCCGGCGTCGCCCTGGCGGCGGTCACCGTCGGTCTCGTCGCACTCGGCCATCCACCCGACCGCTATCCCGGCGGACCGACGTTCCTCGCGCCCGGACTGGCCGGCACGCTCCTGCTGTTCGGAGCGCTCGACCGCTGGCGGTTCCCGTCGGCCTTCGGCCACCACGCCCTCGGCATCTTCATCGCGCACTACGCGGGGTTCTGGGTCGCCGCCCGCTTCGGTGCGCGCGGCGCGCTCGACCCGATGGCCGCCGTCGTCATCGGCGTGCTCGCCACCGTGGTGCTCGCCGTGGTGGCGCCGCGGGTGCCACCACTGCGTTGGTCGCCCCGCACGGGATGGCGTCAGAAGCGGCGGGCGTCCTCGGCGGCGTACCGGGCCACCACCGCGTCGGTCTCGGCCGTGCGCTCGACGGCGTCGACCACCTCGGCGAGCCGGGAGGCGGGGATGGCGCAGGTGTGATCGGTGGACGGCATCGCCGAGCGCACGCGTGAGAGCGCGCACCCGACCGACGCCACCACGTCGCCCTGCTCCTTGGCGGCGGCCACGATGTGGCACTGCGGCTTGCCCTCGATGCGGAGGCCGGGCAGGGCGTCGGAGAGGACCATGAGCGACTTGGCCGTCAACCGGAGGAGCACCACGTCGGGGTCGATCGGCGTCTCCTCCAGCGGGCCGTAGGTCACCGCGCCCGGCTTCTCGGCCACCACCGGGATGCCGGGGATCATCTCCATCGTCACCCACCCCGACTCCAGCAGGGCGGCGACGTCGCCGCCCTGGGCGGCCTCCTCGAGGCTCGTGAACCCGTGGGTCCAGGACCCGACCGAGCAGTTGCCGTGGTCCTCGGCGACGGTCGAGAACGTCTTGTCGATGCCCTCCATCCAGAACACGCAGCCGGCCGGCACCCGGCCGGTGCGCCCGTCTGCCGACGGCGCCGGCATCGGCGCGTCGAACGGGGCGACCCCCGCGGGCGGCGCCGCCGAGAACGTGATGGCGATGGGCGCGGCGGTGGGATGCAGGGCGGCGGTGAGCCGAGCCGCGAGGCCCGGCCAGTCGGCAGAGGTCGTCATGACCTCCTGCCTACTACTTCCCGAGCACCCCGCACCCCGTGGCTACTTCCCGAGCACCCCGCACCCCGTGGCTACTTCTTCGCCGCCTCGTAGTACGGGTTGGTGCCGGACGCGTGGTCGGTGGTGTCGATCACGTCGGAGATCTCGGGCACCGACTCCTTGATGGCGACGGTGATGCCCTGCGACAGCGTGACCGCGGCCATGCCGCACCCGACGCAACCACCGCCGAGGCGGACGTAGGCGATGTCCTCCTCGACGGCCACGAGCTCCGCGGTGCCACCGTGGGCGGCGATCGACGGGTTGATGAACTGGTCGAGCACCTGCCGGACCCGCTCCTCGACCGTGCCGGAGAGCTCGTCGGGGGCGGGCGCCGCGATCGGCACCGAGCCCGGTCCGGCCTGCAGGGGAGGGCGGTTGGGGTTGGTGATGACCATCCCCGGGTTCAGGAGGTCGCGCGTCATGTCGAGGGTGGCGCCGGTCAGCTGCTCGACGCTGGCCGCCGGGATCACCACCGTCAGGTCGTCGCTGTGGACCACGGCGTCGCCGTCGACGGCCTTGTCCGGAACGTCGAAGTAGAGGTCGTAGGCGTACTCGCCGCCCCGGGCGCCGATGATCTCGATCCAGAGGGCGAGGGCGTCGCCGTTCTCCTCGTCGGCGCGGATCTTGAGGACGTGGCGCCGGGCCTTCTCGGTGACCGTGATGATCGGGTCCATCTCACCGCGATGATAGGTGCGTGCCCCGCGTGCTCCTCGTGCTGCCCACCACGACCTACCGGGCGGCCGACTTCCTGCGGGCGGCGCAGGCCCTCGGGGCGTCGGTGATCGTCGCCACCGAGGACGAGCCGCCCCTGCTGGCGGAGCGGGCGGTGCGGGTCGACCTCGATGACCCCGAGGGGGCGGCGGCGGCCATGGTGGAGCGGGACGACCAGCTGGCGGTCGACGCCGTGGTGGCCGTGGACGACCGCGGCGTGCTGCCGGCGGCTCACGCGGCGGCGCAGCTTGGGCTGCCCCACAACCCGCCGGACGCCGTCGCCGCCACCCGCGACAAGGCGGAGCTGCGCACCCGCCTCGCCGCGGTGGAGGTCAGCCAACCCGACTTCGAGGTGCTGCGGGACGACGAGCTGCCGTCGCTCCCGTACCCGCTCGTGCTCAAGCCGCTCGACCGCTCGGGTTCGACCGGCGTGATCCGCGTCGACGACCCCGCGGAGGCGCCGGCGGTGATCGCCCGCATCCGGCGCATCGTCGGCGACGTCGACGCGCGGGTCCTGGCCGAACGGTTCGTCGCCGGCGACGAGGTGAGCGTCGAGGGTCTGTTGCGTGACGGCACGCTCGAGGTGCTGGCGGTCTTCGACAAGCCCGACCGCCTCGACGGGCCGTACTTCGAGGAGACGATCTACGTCACGCCGTCGCGTCTACGACCGGCCGCGCTGCACGAGGTGGCGCGGGTCGTCGCCGAGGCGTGCCGCGCCATCGGGCTCACCGAGGGACCGGTGCACGCCGAGGCCCGCATCGACGACGCCGGTCGGGTGGTCCTCATCGAGGTGGCGGCGCGATCGATCGGCGGGCTGTGCTCGCGGGCGCTGACCTTCGGCGCCGGTGTGTCGCTGGAGGAGCTCATCCTGCGCCACGCCCTCGGCCTCCCGCTCGACGACCTCGAGCGCGCCGCCGACGCTTCGGGAGTGATGATGCTGCCAATCCCCCGGAGCGGCACGTTGCTGGAGGTCGCCGGTCGTGACGACGCGCTCGCCGTGCCCGGCGTGCTCGGCCTCGAGATCACCGTGCCGCCCGGCCGGGCGGTGCGGGCCCTGCCCGAGGGCGACCGCTATCTGGGCTTCCTCTTCGCGCGCGGCAACTCGCCGGAGGATGTCGTCGCGGCGCTCCGCGAGGCATCCAGCCGGTTGACGGTCAGGATGGACGACGTGAGCGAGCGGAAGACATGAGCGAGCGTAGCGAGCGTGGCCCGAGCGGCCCGGCCGCAGGCCAGGAGCGGAAGACATGAGCAGGATCCTCCTGATCTCGACGTACGAGCTGGGCCACCAACCGGTGCACCTGGCGGTGCCGGCCGGCGCCCTGCGGGCGGCCGGCCACGACGTGCGGTGCGTCGATCTGGCGGTCGAGGACTGGGACCCGGCCGTGCTCGACGGCGTCGACCGCGTGGCGATCTCGGCCACGATGCACACCGCGACCCGCCTCGCCCAGCCGCTGCTCGCCCAGCTCGACGTCCCGGTCGCGACCTACGGCCTCTACGGCGAGACGTTCCGCGGCGAGTACCTCGAGCCCCTCCTCGCCTGGGCCGCCCAACCCCCCGGTTCTGTGTCGGTCCAACCCCGAGAGACCGGGGGTGGACCGACGCAGAACGAGGGACTACCGGCGCGAGACCTGCTGCCGCCGCTCGAGCGCTACGCGCGGTTCGCCCCCGGCGACGGGACGGAGCGGCTCGCCGGCGCCGTCGAGGCCGGACGGGGCTGTGCGTCCCGCTGTCGCCACTGCCCGGTGCCGGCCGTGTACGACGGTCGCACCCGCATCGTCGCCGTCGACGACGTGGTGGCCGACGTCGCGCAGCTCGTCGATCTCGGCGCCGAGCACGTCACCTTCGCCGATCCCGACTTCCTGAGCGGGCCGCACCACGCCCGCCGGGTGGTCGACGCCGTGCACGCCGCGTTCCCGACGCTCACGTTCGACGTGACCACGAAGGTCGAGCTCGTCCTCCGCCACGCCGATCTCTGGCCGGCATTCGCCGCCGCCGGCTGCCGCTTCGTGACCTCAGCGGTCGAGTGCGTCGATGACCGCGTGCTCGCCATCCTCGACAAGGGCCACACGGCCGCCGACGCGGCCGCCGCGGTCGCGGTGCTCCGGGCGAGCGGCATCGAGCCGCGACCCTCGCTCATGCCGTTCACACCGTGGACGACCCACCGGTCGCTCCTCGATCTGGCGCGGTTCGTCGACGAGCACGATCTGGCGGGCAGCGTCGACCCCGTGCACTGGTCGATCCGGCTGCTGCTCCCGACCGGCTCGCTCCTGCTCGAGACCCCGGAGATCCGCCCCCACCTCACCGGCTACGACGCCGAGCTCCTCGGCCACCAGTGGCGATCGATCGACCCCGCCATGGACGTGCTGCAACAGGAGCTGGCGGCGCTCGTCGAGCGGTCCGACGCCGGCTTCCGCGAGGTGTGCGCGGCGATCGGCGCCCCCGCACCGGCGCGCTGGACCCCGGCCGAGGCGCGGCCGCACCTCACCGAGTCGTGGTTCTGCTGCGCCGAGCCGACCACGGCGCAGCGATCACGACTCGTCGGCGGCGAAGGTCCGCAGGATGCTGTCGAGCTTGCCGAACTGCCCTGACTTCAGCACCAGCGGGATGCCCATTCGGCGCATCTCGTCGCGCACGAAGTCTCCAGCGACCGCGGTGTAGGCGACGATCCCGATCTTGGGGTGGTTGGTGCGGAGCTTCGGGATCACCTCGAAGCCGCTCACCCGCGGCATCAGGAGGTCGAGGATCACCGCGTCGGGAGGGTCGTCTTCGCACTGACGGAGGCACTCGACACCGTCGGCCGCCTCGCCGGCCACCTCGTAGCCGGCCAGCTCCAGCTGGGCCCGGAGGAGGACCCGCACGTCCTCTTCGTCGTCGACGACCAGAACCCGCATCACTGCCGGTCCGATCCTGCCTCCCGCCGCGGCAGCTCCACCCGGACGACGAGCCCGCCGCCGGCTCGAGGGTGCGCGTGGACGTCGCCCCCCTGGTAGCGGGCGACGGTGCGGGCCACCGCGAGACCGAGCCCCAGCCCGGGCGCGGTCATCACCGCGGCCTCGCCCCGGAAGAAGGGTTCGCACAGGAGGGCGGCATCGCCGGCCTCGATCACCGGGCCGCCGCTCTCGACGTCGACCACCACCTGGTCGCCGTGCGCCTCGATCCGCACCTCAACGGGGTCGCCGTGACGGCGGGCGTTGTCGACGATCGGCGCCAGCACGCGGTCGACCGCCTCGGGGATGGCGCGGGCGACCGCCTCCCCCTGCACCGGTCCGTCCCATCCCGCCCGCCGCACCGCGGCGGCGAGATCGACGTCGGCGGGGTCGCCGGCCGGGGAGGCGGTGAAGATGCCCGAGGCGAGCAGGAGGTCGTCGACCAGCTGCTCGAGCCGGACCGCGCTGCGCACCAAGGCGTCGAGCAGGGGCCGCCGGGACTCCTCGTCGGGCGCCTGGACCAGCTGCTCGGCGAGGCCACGCAAGGTCGTCACCGGCGTCCGCAGCTCGTGGCCCACGACGTTCACCACCCGGCGTCGGAGGAGGTCGAGCTCCTCGGACTCGGCGGCGGCGGGGAAGGTCACTTCGGGCAATGTACCGACGCCTCCCTAGGATGCCGACGTGGACGTTCGCATCGGCGTGACCTACACCGCCAAGGAGATCGAGGTCGAGCTCGGCGGGGACGCCGATGCCGACGCCGTGAAGGCCGACATCGAGAAGGCGCTGGCCGACGATCGCGGCGTGGTCTGGCTCACCGACCGCCGGGGTCGCCAGGTCGGCGTGCCCGTGGCCAAGCTGGCCTACGTCGAGATCGGGGCGCCCGGCGACGAACGTCGGATCGGCTTCGCCGGGATCTAGGTTCGGCGCGGCGCCGACGGGATAGGGGAACCTCATGCCGGTCGCACTCCTCGATCGGCGGCTTCTGTTCGTCACCGGCAAGGGCGGGGTCGGCAAGACGACGGTCGCAGCCGCCCTCGGCCTCCTGGCGGCGCGCGAGGGCCGCCGCACGCTCGTCTGCGAGGTCGACGCCAAGGGGAACCTCACCGACTTCTACGAGACGCCGCGGGCCGGCTTCCAGGCACGCGAGGTGCAGCACGACCTCCACGTGATGGCCATGGACACCGAGGAGTCGCTGAAGGAGTACCTCGGGCTCCAGCTCAAGCTCCCGCTGCTGGCGAAGATCGGCCCGCTGGCCCGCACGTTCGACTTCCTCGCCAACGCCGCCCCGGGGGTGAAGGAGATCCTCACCGTGGGCAAGCTCGGTTGGGAGGTGCGCGAGCGTCACTACGACCTCGTGGTGGTCGACGCCCCGGCGAGCGGCCACGTGGTGGGTCAGCTCCGCGCACCCCAGGCGATCAACGAGCTCGTGAAGGTCGGCATGGTGCGCGACCAGACCGGGTGGCTGATGGACATCCTCGGGGACCCGGCCCAGACCGGCGTGGTGATCGTGGCCTCGCCCGAGGAGATGCCCGTGACCGAGTCCCTCGAGCTCATCGGCCGGATCCGCGACGAGACCGACGTCGACGTGGCGTCGATCGTCGTGAACCGCGTGCTGCCC
This sequence comes from Acidimicrobiales bacterium, assembly GCA_035540955.1. Taxonomy (GTDB): domain Bacteria; phylum Actinomycetota; class Acidimicrobiia; order Acidimicrobiales; family CADCSY01; genus DATLFP01. Next base: position 11,578 of record DATLFP010000235.1, on the reverse strand, counting down.
GAGCTGTTCGGCCGGGCCGAGGAGGAGATCTTCGAGCGCCTCCGGGAGCCGGAGCACGCCGGCGTGTTCGCGTCGTCGCTGGGCGCGCCGGCCGAACCGGTGCTCGAGGCCGCCCGCCTCGCGGTGACGCTGCGCCGCACGCGCTCGGGTCACCTCAGCCGGCTGCGGGCGGGTGTCGATCCGACGCTCCCGATCCTCTACGTCCCCGAGCTCTTCGTCCGCAGCCACGGGCTCCGCGCCACCAACCAGGTCGCCGAGGCGCTCGGCGCCGAGCTGGGGTTCTAGACCATGAGCTCGATCGACCAGCTCCTCGCGTCGAAGGAGATCGTCGTGACGTGCGGCTCCGGCGGGGTCGGCAAGACGACCACCGCCGCCGCGCTGGCGACGATGGCGGCCGTCCACCACGGCGGCAAGGTCCTGGTGCTGACCGTCGACCCCGCACGTCGCCTCGCCAACGCCATGGGCCTCGAGGCGTTCGGCAACGTCGAGACCAGGGTGGGCGCCGCAGCCTTCGCCGACGCCGATCAGGAGCCACGGGGCGAGCTGTGGGCGGCCATGCTCGACACCAAGCAGAGCTGGGACGACCTCGTTCGGCGTCACGCCCCCGACGACGCCACCCACGACAAGATCCTCGCCAACCCGCTCTACCAGAACGTCACGGGCAAGTTCGTCCAGAGCCACGACTACATCGCCATGGAGCGGCTCTACGAGCTGCACGCCTCGGGCAAGTACGACCTGATCGTGGTCGACACGCCGCCGACACGGAACGCCATCGACTTCCTCGAGGCGCCGGAGCGCATGGCCGACTTCTTCTCGAGCCGGTTGCTGCGATGGCTGCTGGCGCCGTACCGGTCGCGGCTGATGAACATGGCGTCGCGGCCCTTCTACCAGGTCGCCGATCGGATCCTCGGCTCGCAGTTCCTCGAGGACATCGCCGAGTTCTTCATGCTCTTCCAGACGATGTACGACGGCTTCGTCGAGCGGGCACGAGCCGTCGAGCGACTGCTCGTCGATCGGCGGACCACCTTCGTGGTGGTGACGACGCTCGAGCCGGCGCCCGTGCAGGAGGCGCGGTACTTCGTCGATGCGCTGCGAGCGCGCGACCTGCAGCTCGGCGCGGTCGTGCTCAACAAGGTGCTGCCCGGCTACCTGCTCGACCGCGACGCGACGACGGCGGCCACCAAGCTGTGCGACGATCCCGCCGGTGTCGCGGCGGCGCTCCCGGAGGACATCGGCGAGCGCAAGTCGGTCGAGCGGGTGCTGCACGAGATCGGCGCCAGCTTCCTCAACTTCCAGGTCGTGGCCAAGCGCGAGGCGGAGCAGCGCCACGACCTCGGTGCCGCGGCCGACGTCGTCGCGGCGGTCCCGTACTTCGACACCGACATCTACGACCTGGGCGGGCTCGTCCGCCTCGGCGAGGCCGTCTGGCGTTGACTCCCCGGGGCGGGCGGGGTGGCGCCCGTACGATGCCTCGGTGCTCGACTACCACCTCCACCTGTGGGAGCACGGCCCGCGCCCGCTGCGCACGACGCTCGACCAGGTGCGCGCCTACTGCGAGCGGGCCCAGGAGCACGGGGTGACGGAGATCGCGCTGACCGAGCACCTCCATCGCTTCCGTCAGCTCGACGCCGTCTTCCGCGGGTGGTGGGAGGTCGAGCCCGACGCGGCCCTGCGCGCCGGGATGCGGGCGTTCTGGGAGCCCGAGGTGGGCGCCGACCTCGACGAGTACGTCGAGGTCGTGCTGGCGGCCAAGGCCGAGGGCCTGCCCGTCGTCCTCGGCCTGGAGGTCGACTACTACCGGGACCGGATGCACGAGGTCCAGGCCGTGCTCGCCGGCTACCCGTTCGACGTGCTCCTCGGCTCGGTGCACTGGATCGGGGCGTGGGGCTTCGACAACCTCGGCAGCGAGGTGTTCGCGGCGGAGTGGGACAAGCGCACGGTCGAGGCGGTGTGGAGCGACTACACGACGTCACTGGAGGAGCTGGCGGCGTCGGGGGTGTGCGACGTCCTCGCCCATCCCGACCTCGTCAAGCTCGGCGGTCGCGTTCCGGCCGTCCCCGACGAGTTCTACGACCGGATGGCGGAGGCCGCCGCCGCCAGCGGCATGGCCGCGGAGGTCAGCACCGCCGGCTGGCGCAAGCCGGTGGCGGAGGCGTACCCGGCACCCCCGCTGCTCGCGCGCTTCCGGGCGCGCGGCGTGCCGGTGACCACCGCGACCGACGCTCACAGCCTCGATCGGGTCGCGGAGCGGGGCCCCGACGTGCGCGCGCTCCTGGCGGACGCCGGCTACGACTCGCTGCAGGCCTACGACGCTCGCCGGCCCCGAGCGGTCCCGATCGGCTGAGCAGTGGCCACCCTCGCCGAGCTCGTCCGGCTCCACGCCCGCTACGACGCCACCCGGATCACGCATCTCCAGCGGCTGGTCTCGACGTGGAACCCGCTCGCCGACCTGTGCTTCGCCGACCTGCTGCTGTTCGTCCCGGTCGCCGGTGAGAGCGGTCGGCGCTTCGTCGTCGTCGGACAGGTTCGCCCAAGCACCAACCAGACGCTCTACCGGCAGGACTTCGTCGGTGACCTGGTCGACGAGACGAGCCGCCCGCTGGTGGCCCGCGCCCTCCGGACCGGCGAGCTCGTCGAGGGCGAGATCCGGGTGGCGACGATCGACGAGCGGGTGCGGGTGCTCGCCATCCCCGTCCGCCTCGACGGTGAGGTCATCGCCGTGTGCGCGCGGGAGTCGCGACCGAACATCGGCCGGCAGCCGGGCGAGCTCGAGCGCACCTACCTGTCGGTGTTCCAGCGGTTCGCCCGCATGATCGCTGCCGGGTCCTTCCCGTTCCCGACCGACGACGTGCTGGCCGAGGAGGCGCCGCGCGTCGGCGACGGCGCCATCGTCGTCGACGTCGACGGTTGCGTCGAGTACGCGTCGCCCAACGCCATCTCGGCGCTCCACAAGATGGGGGTGCACACCAACGCCGAGGGCGAGCGGCTCGCCGACCTCGGGGTCGGGACCACGGCCGTCGGCGCGGCGATGGCGCTCGGGCGACCGGTGTCGGAGGAGATCGAGCAGGGCCCCGACGTGACCGTGCTCCTGCGCTGTCTTCCCCTCATCGCCGAGGACGGCGTGAGCGGGGGGCTCGTGCTCCTGCGCGACATCTCCGAGCTCCGCCGTCGCGACCGCCTTCTCAGCTCGATGGACGCGACGATCCGCGAGATCCACCACCGTGTGAAGAACAACCTCCAGACGATCTCGTCGCTGCTGCGGCTCCAGGGCCGACGGCTCGACGCTCCCGAGGCGAAGGCGGCCATCGAGGAGTCGGTGCGCCGGATCCGGTCGATCGCCCTCGTGCACGAGATCCTCTCGCGGGAGACCGGCGACGACGTGTCGTTCCAGGAGATCGTGCGGCCGCTCGTGCGCATGGTCGAGGAGGCGGTGCAGTCACCCGATCGGCCGGTGCGGTTCCGGGTGGAGGGCGATGCCGGCCGGGTGCCGGCGACGGTCGCCACCCCGCTCGCGGTCGTGCTCACCGAGCTGTTGCAGAATGCCGTCGACCACGCATTCCCCGAAGAGGGGGCGCTGGGCGTCGATGAGGTCCGCGTGCTCGTCCACCTCGAGAACGACGGGCGGAACCTGACGGTGAAGGTCGCCGACAACGGGGTCGGCCTGCCCGAGGGTTTCACCCTCGAAGGTCAGGACGGGCTCGGCCTGTCGATCGTGCGGACGCTCGTGGCGAGCCAGATCGAGGGCACCATCGATCTGCGCGCCCGGCACGCGGACGAGCCGCCCGGCGGTGGCGGCCCGGGCACCGTCGCCGAGCTGCGCCTGCCGATCAGCGCCGAGTGACCGCCGAGACGCGCGACCGGGGGGTGCTCAGCTCGCCCGTCGCTCGCGGAGCCACCGGCGGCGCAAGGTGCGCCGTTCCTCCTCGGAGGTGCCACCCCACACGCCGCTGTCCTGATTCGTGGTCAGGGCGAACTCGAGGCACGGGCCCGACACCGGGCATCCCCCGCACACCTCCTTGGCGGCCGTGATCTGGTCGATCGCCATCCCCGTCGTCCCCACGGGGAAGAACAGGTCGGGGTCGACGTTCCGGCACGACGCCAGCAGCCGCCAGTGCTCGGATGCCTCGGGAAGGACCGGTGCCATGTGCTCTCCTGAGGGATGCCGCGGATCGGGTGACATCCCCTCCGCCCCGTGCACGCCGTACTCGGGCAACGTAGGCCCGCGGGGCCATTGCGTAAAGGGTCATCCGTTCACCACCCGATCGACCTAGTGAGAAGGGACCAAAGCGCCAGTGACGACCGTCTTCGCCCATCGGGGAGCATCCGCCGCCGAACCGGAGAACACCCTCGCCGCGTTCCGCGCCGCCAAGCGGATGGGCGCCGACGGCGTCGAGCTCGACGTGCGGCGCCATCAGAGCGGGCTGCTGGCGGTGGCCCACGACGAGGTTCTCGGTACCGAGCTCGCGTCGACGGTGCCCGACCTGGCCGCGGCGCTCGACGCGTGCTCCGGCATGACGGTCAACGTCGAGATCAAGAACTGGCGGGGCGACGGTGACTACGACCCGACCGAGTCGCTCGCCGAGCGGGTGGTCGCCCTCCTGCACGACCGGGCCAGGAGCGACGACGTGCTCGTGTCGTCGTTCAGCCTGGCGTGCATCGACCGGGTACGTGCGCTCGATCCCACCATCCCCACCGGCTTCCTGGTGATGATCGGTCCCGACCACGACGTGGCCGGGCGGGCCCTCGAGCGGTGCCGGAAGGGCGGCCATGTCGCGCTGCACCCCCACCACTCGGCGGTGACCCCTGCCCTCGTCGACCTGTGCCACGCCGCCGGCGTCGCGGTCAACACCTGGACGGTCGACGATCCCACCCGCATGCGCGAGCTGGCCGACATGGGAACCGACTGCATCATCACGAACGTGCCGGACGTGGCGCTCGCCACCCTCCGCTAGGGGAGGACGAGGCGCAGGACGTCGGGCTCGTGCCGCAGGTCGAGGTGCTCGACCTCTCCGAGGTAGTCGCCGTCGACCTGGTAGGGGAACGGCCCGTGACCCTCCACTCGCAGCGCCGTGAGGTCGTGGTAGTACGCGGTGCGGGGGTGGGCCCGCGCGCGGTCGCCCGAGCCGAGCGCCGACAGTGCGATGGCGATGGTCGAGCCGAAGGAGAGCGTCCGCAGCACCATCACCGCCAGCCCCCGGTCGAGGCCGGCGTCGGGGGCGACGTTCAGCGGTCGGTTGCCGAGGAACGTGTAGGGGTTCGTGTTCAGGCAGAGCGTGAGGTACGAGTCGTCCACCGTCGTCCCGTCGGGGAGGTGGACCGACATCCGCGGCCGCGAGGTGTCGTAATGGCGGAACCAGGTGGCGAAGGCGGCGTAGACGAACAGCGGGTGCCCGGCGTACCGCTTGAGCGCGGCGCGCCGCTCGACCTGCTTCACGACGGCCGCGTCGAAACCCATGCCGACGTGGAACAGGAAGTAGCGGCCGTTCACCGACCCGAGCCCGACGGGCGCGATCGCGTCGCGGTCGAGCGCCGCAAGGAGCGCGCCGGTCGCCTCGATCGGATCGTTGGGCAGGCCCAGGGTGCGGGCGAACACGTTGGTGGAACCCCCCGGCAGGGGAGCAAGTGCGGTGTCGGTCCCGGCCAGGCCGTTGGCCGCCTCGTTGAGGGTGCCGTCGCCGCCCAGGGCCACCACCAGGTCGACACCCTCCACGGCGGCGCCGCGGGCGAGGCGGGCGGCATGGCCCCGGCGGCTCGTCTCGGCCACCGTCACCTCGTGGTCGGCGCTCAGGGCCTTCTGGATGACGACCCGCCCCCGCGGGGTAACGGAGGATGCGGTCGAGTTGACCAGGAGCAGCACGCGCACGGTGCGCAGCAACCTACCCGCCCCGATTTTCCGCCCCGCGAGGCCTGTTTTGGCCCCGTCCCGAAGCGTCAACAAGGATGCAGCCCATGAACGTGGTCGTCTGCGTGAAGCAGATCCCGGATCCTGCCACCCCCGGCGAGCTCGATCCCTCGACGAACTTCCTGAAGCGTGACGGGAAGCTGATCCTCGACGAGTCCGACGCGTACGGCGTCGAGATGGCGTTGCAGCTGGCCGACAAGGCCGGTGGCGGCGAGGTGACGCTGGTCTCGATGGCGCCGAACAGCGAGATGAGCGGCCTCCGGACCGCCCTCGCCATGGGAGCCGCCAAGGCGGTGCTGGTGAGCGATCCGGCACTGGCCGGCTCCGACGCCCTGGGCACGGCCAAGGTCCTCGCCGCCGCGATCAAGCGCGTCGAGGGCGCCGACCTCATCATCGCCGCCACCGAGGCCAGCGACGGCTACACCGGCACCGTCCCCGAGCAGGTCGCGGCCCTCCTCGACCTGCCCTCGATCACCTTCGCCAAGAAGATCGAGGTCGCCGACGGCAAGGTCAAGATCGAACGCCAGACCGAGGCGGGCTACGACGAGGTCGAGGCCGACCTGCCGGCGCTGGTCACCGTCACCGCCGGCGTGGTCGAGCCCCGCTATCCCTCCTTCAAGGGGATCATGGCGGCCAAGTCCAAGCCGGTCGACGAGGTCACCGTCGCCGACCTCGGCATCGACGCCGGTCAGGTCGGGATCGCCGGTGCCCGCCAGGAGATCACGTCGGTCACCCCCGCCGAGGAGCGCGAGGCCGGCGAGGTGATCGAGGACGACGGCACCGGCCACGAGAAGATCGTTGCGTTCCTCGAGAAGCTGAAGGTGATCTGAGATGGACAAGATCTGGATCCATGCCGAGATCGGCGGCGACAAGCCCTCGTCGATCACCCTCGAGCTCGCCACCAAGGCGCGGTCGCTGGGCGGCACCGTCGAGGCGTTCTACGCCGGCGACAACGCCGAGGCCGTCGCCCAGGAGCTGGGGCAGTACGGCGTGAGCAAGGTCTACACCGTCGACACCGGCGGCTCCCTCCAGGGGCCGGCCGTGGCGTCGGCCATGGCCGCGCAGATCGAGGCGGGGAACACACCCGACCTCGTGATGTTCGGCTCGACCTACGACGGTCGCGACGTGCTCGCCCGCCTGTCGGTGAAGCTCGACCACCCGGTGCTCACCAACAACATCGACGTCGTCGAGGAGGGTGGCGAGGTGCGGTGCACCACGCAGATCTTCGGCGGGCAGACGATCGTGACCACCGCGTTCAAGTGCCCGGCCCCGCACCTCGCCAACTTCCGGCCGAAGTCCTTCGCCGCCGAGCCCGGTGGTGCGACGACCGCCGAGGTCGTTGCCGTCGAGGCGCCGGAGGCCGCGAAGGTCCGGGTGATCGAGCGCCACGTGGAGGAGCGCAGCGGACCGATCCTCGACGAGGCGGCCATCGTCGTCTCCGGGGGCCGAGGGCTGGGCAGTGCCGACAAGTACGAGATGATCGAGCAGCTGGCCAAGGCGCTGAAGGGTGCGCCGGGCGCGAGCCGCGCCATCGTCGACGCCGGATGGGTGCCCTACTCGTACCAGGTGGGCCAGACCGGCAAGGTCGTGAAGCCCAACGTCTACATCGCCGCCGGGATCTCCGGTGCCACCCAGCACATGGTCGGCATGAAGGGCTCGAAGAACATCATCGCCATCAACAAGGATCCGGAGGCGCCGATCTTCGGCATCGCCGACCTCGGGATCGTGGGCGACGTGCACAAGGTGCTGCCCGCCCTGCTGGAGGCACTGCAAGGCCGCTAGCGCTCCAGATGGCGCCTCCGGGCGCCACCGGGGATGCCAGGCTGACGCGGATGGTCGTACTCCCGACGGCGAGCACCGCGGACGCGCCGTGCGATTGAGGGCGCTCGCGCCGCTGCTCGCGCTCGTGGTCGTCGCCTGCGGCTCCGACGACCCGTCGGTCACCGCGGAGCAGGCCGGCCGGCCGGTCGTGATCACCGGGCTCCGGCCGCTGGCCGAGGCCATCGAGGACGTCGCCGGCACCGCGGTGGTGGTGATCGACCTGACCCCGGTCGGGGAGTCGGCCCACGAGCTGACCCTCACCGACCGCCAGCGCCGCGAGGTCCTCGACGCCGACCTCGCCGTCGTCCTCGGCAAGGGGTTCCAGCCCGATCTCGAGCGGGCGGCCGCGGCCCGGACGGGCCCCACGTTCGACGTCTTGGCGGCGCTCGCCCTTCCCGACCGGCCCGACGGCGCGCCGGGGCCCGTCGACCACCACGTCTGGCTCGACCCGACGATCATGGGGTCGATCGTCACCGCGGTCGCCGATGCCGTCGCCGGCGTCGTACCCGAGGAGGCCGCCGCCGTCCGGGGGCGCGCCGCCCGACTGGTCGAGCAGCACGTCCGGCTCGATGCGCAGATGCAGCAGGGGCTGCGGTCGTGCCGGCTGACGGTGGTGGCGTCGCAGCACGAGGCGTTCGGCTGGCTGGCCGCCCGCTACGAGCTCACCAACCTCGGCTTCGACGGTCCGGTGCCCGACGAGGACCCCGCCCCCGACCCCGTCCGCCAGGCGGCCATCGAGGAGCGGATCGACGGCGGTGAGGTCACGACGTTGTTCATCGGCACGCTGATCCCCAGCGGCTGGCTCGAGGCCCTCGCCGACGAGCGGGGCCTGCAGGTCGCGGTGCTCAACGCGTACGAGGGCCGGACCGAGCGGGAGGCGGCCGACGGTGCGACCTACCGCTCGATCCAGCTGTACAACCTCCTCACCCTCCAGGACCACCTCGAGTGCGAGCCGACCTGACCCGCGTCTTGTGGCGGTTTCTCTCGCCAGGCGAAAGGAAGCGCCACGAGAGTCGCCGACTGGCTGCTGGTCTGCGTCAGACGAGCGGCCAGGGGTAGGCGCGGCCGTAGGCGTCGGCGACCGGGAACACGCCCTCGGCCACCAGGGTGTCGGCTCGGTCGAGCACCGCCTCGACCTCGTCGTCGTCGAGCAGGCCATCGAAGGCGTCACCCACGTCGAGCCCGGCCACGTCGGCGAGGATCTCGCCGGGCACCGGTTCACCGCCGAACTCCCAGATCACCGTGCGGACGTGGGCATGCGTGCTGAAGCACAGCCCGTTGTCGATGCCCCAGATCCGGCCGTCGGCGGGCGTGCGCAGGCAGTGCCCGCTCTTGCGGTCGGCGTTGTTGGCGACGAGGTCGTACGCGCAGATCCGGCGCAGGGCGTCGTGGTTGGCGGGCTCGTCGTAGAGCGTGAAGTAGTGCTGCTCGAAGTCGGCGTCGACGAACCGCTGGAGCGAGCCCTCGCCGAGCGGGGCATCCGGGCGCGCCACCGTCTCGGGCACGATGCCCCAGCCCAGCAGCTCCGAGAGCCTCCACGCCGCCACCTCCCGCCGGTAGAGGCCCGAAGGGAAGTCCCACAGCGGCCGTTCGCCCCGGAGCGGCTTGTACACGGCGCGCAACATGTCGTCGCCGCACCGAACCTCGGCCAGGAACGTGGCGTTCGAGCTCCAGGGCATGCGCCCCATCACCTCGATCTCGCCGTCGGCGAGGAGGTTCAGTGCAGGTGACCGTTGGTCTTGATGCACACGTGGCCTTCGGGGTCGAGGGGCCGGCCGCACAGCATGCACGGTGGCCGGCCGGCGGCGACGAGCTCGGCGGCCCGTCGCACGAACGCCAGGGCTTGCGCGCGGGTGATGGTGAAGGTCGCGAGGTTGGCGTCCTCGTCGGCCGCGTCGGCCTCGCCCTCCGGTGCTTCGGGGCGGAGCTCCTGGAAGGTCACGACCATCCGGTCCCGGCCCTCGTCGACGGCCACGCCGATGGTGCCGACCACCCACTCGGCGATCGCCGGCTCGATCAGGTCGACCTCCGGCGGCACGTCGTCGTCGCCGACGGGGGGGAGATCCGCCAGCAGCTCGGCGAGGTACTGCGCGAGCGCCGCCACCTGGGTCTTCTCGAGCTTGAGGGTGACCGTGACGCCTCCCTCGGTGCCCTGGACGTAGAAGACGCGCTGGCCCGGCTCGCCGATGGCGCCGGTGGTGAACCGCTCCGGGGCGGTGAGATCGAAGGAGCCGGTCACGACGGCGCCAGCGCGGAGAGGGGTCCGCTGAAGGAGTTCACCGTGAGCACCACCGGACCGTCGGTGCCGTAGAGGATGGCCGTGACCGAGCACGGTGAGATCACGATGCGCTGGAACAGGTCGAGGTGCGTGCCGAGGGCGTGGGCGACGGCGGCCTTGATGGGGTCGGCGTGGGAGACGGCCACCACGGTCCGGCCGCGGTGAGCGACGGCGAGCCGTTGCAGGGTCGAGACGATGCGCTGCTGCATCTCGGCGAAGGACTCGCCGTCGGGGAAGCGGAAGCCGCTCGGGTAGCGCTGGACGGTGCGCCACTCCGGTTTGCGCATGAGGTCCTTGAGCTTCCTGCCCGTCCACGCGCCGAAGTCGCACTCGAGCAGGCCCCGCTCGGCTTTGACCCGCTGCTTCAGCGCGGCGGCGATGGGCGCCGCGGTCTCCTTCGTGCGCTCGAGCGGCGAGGCGTACACCGCGGCCACGCGCTTGATCCCGGCGAGGCGTTCGGCCACCGCCGCCGCCTGCTCGTGGCCGGCGTCGGCCAGGTGCAGGCCCGGGGCGCGGCCGGGCAGGGTGGATCCCGTCGTCGGGGTCTGCCCGTGGCGCACGAGCAGGACGAGCGTGGGCTTGGTGGTCCGGGGCGCGATCGGGCCAACGTACCGTGCACGGCATCGACTCCCTGACCCGTGTCACCGCCGACATCGTCGACTGCTTCCGGTGCCCGCGCCTGGTGGCGTGGCGCGAGTCGGTGGCCGCGACCAAGCGGGCGTCCTTCGCGGGGGAGGACTACTGGGGCCGACCGGTGCCCGGCTTCGGCGACCCCGCCGCCCGGCTGCTGATCGTTGGCCTGGCGCCGGCCGCCCACGGCGCCAACCGCACCGGCCGCGTGTTCACCGGCGACCGCAGCGGCGACTGGCTGTTCCGCGCCCTGCACCGCGCCGGGTTCGCCAACCAGCCGACCTCGGTGGCGGCCGACGACGGCCTGGAGCTGCACGGCGCGTACGTGGCCGCCGCGGTCCGGTGCGCGCCGCCGGCCAACAAGCCGACACCCGAGGAGCGCGACACCTGCCTGCCGTACCTGGAGCGGGAGTGGGCGCTGCTCGCCGACGTGCGGGTGGTCGTGGTGCTCGGCTCCTTCGCCTACCAGGTGGTGGCGGGGATGCGGGGCCTGCGACCGCGGCCGAGGTTCGGCCACGGCGTCGAGGTCCCGCTGCCGGACGGCACCGTGCTGCTGTGCTCCTATCACCCGAGCCAGCAGAACACCTTCACCGGCACCCTCACCGAGCCCATGTTCGACGCCATCTTCACCCGCGCCCGCGAGCTGTCGTCCTGAGGGCCCCGCCGCCCGTCGATGGGTGGCGGTGGAGCCACGACGACCGCGTTCCCGCTGGGGACACCTCGAGCGGGTCCCATGCTCTCAGCGCTGCGAGAAGCGCGTCGGCGCTTCCGCGGAAGCGCTCACTCGCAACATTGGCCACAACGGGCTCCCGGCTGGGGACACCCGATCCCCTCACGCGCGCGCCGATGACTTCGCGGAATCGTTCACGAGCAACAGCAGCAACACACCTCTCATCTCACGAGGCGACACCGATCGGCACGTTCGCCGCGGCCAAGTCAGACGCGTC
>DATLFP010000234.1:0-11629 GCA_035540955.1 Acidimicrobiales bacterium | reverse complement strand
GGGCGCCAGGATCCCGAGGAGACCCTGATGGACGCCGCCCTGCGGGAGGCTCGCGAGGAGATCGCGCTCGACACCGACGTCGTCGAGATCGTCGGCGAGCTCGACCATCTGGCGACGGTGTCGAGCAACAGCTCGATCGTGCCCTACGTCGGTGTGCTGCCGTACCGGCCCGTCCGCCTCGTCCCCAACCCCGCGGAGGTGGACGCGGTGCTGATGGTGGCGCTCGACGAGCTCGTGCGCGACGACGTGTTCCGGACCGAGCTGTGGCAGTGGCCCGAGGGCCTGCCCGGCGGCCCGAACGCCGACGAGCCGGCGGCGCTGGCGGCCGAGCGGCCGATCCACTTCTTCGAGCTGCACGGCGACACCATCTGGGGCGCGACGGCGCGCATGCTCGTGAACCTGCTCGCGCTCACCCTCGGCGTCGAGCACCCCGGCTGATCAGGTCGCGAAGATCGCCACGAGGACGGGGGCGACGGCGAGCCCGGGCAGCAGCGACGCCAGGCGGATCCGCTTGATGTTGAGGAGGAGCAGACCGATGCCGACGATCATCGGGCCGCCGGTCGCTTCCATCTCGGCGACCATGCGGTCGTCGAGGAGGTTGTCGCCCACGATGATGCCGAGCCCGGTGACCAGGCCCTGCAGCACGAGGATGGACACGGCGCTGAACGCCACGCCGATGCCGAACACCGCGGTGTAGACGACGGCCACGATCCCGTCGAGGGCGGCCTTCACGATGAGCAGCTGCGCGTCGCCGCTGATGCCGTCCTGGAGCGAGCCGACGATGGTCAGCGCGCCGACGCAGAAGGTGAGGGTGGCGGTGACGAAGCCCTCGACGAACCGCGAGTGCCCGAGGTCGGTGCGCCCCCGCTCGGCGAGGAGGCGGAGGCGCTCCCCGGCTCGCTCGAGGCGGTCGTCGAGCCGGAGCGACTCCCCGATGACACCGCCGATCACGATGGACACGACGGGGAACACCGCGTTCTCGGTCGCGAGGAACGAGGCGATGCCGACGCCGATGGTCAGCAGCCCGATGCCGGACAGGACGGTCTCGCGCATCCGGTCGGGGACGCGGCGTCCGGCGACGAGGCCGACGGCCGTCCCGGCGAGCACGGTGGCCACGTTCACCAGTGTCCCGAGACCACGCATGCGGCCGGCAGCGTACGGTCCCGGTGGTGGACATGAGCACCTTCCCCACGGCCCGCACGTCGGTGCGGGGCATCGAGCAGGTCTTCACCCACCTGAACCCCGGCGGGAGGGGGCCGAGCGGCGCGGCACCACCTTTGCTGCTCGTGCACGGCTGGCCCGAGACCCGCCGGATCTGGTGGCGGATGCTCCCGCCGCTGGCCGAGGCCGGCTACGAGGTGATCTGCCCCGACCTGCGGGGCTTCGGCGACTCGGCGGTGTCGCCGGACGGCATCCACGACGTGCCGACCCACAGCCGCGACCTGCACGCCCTGTGCGCGGAGCTCGGTCACGAGCGGGTCGTGCTCGTGGGGGGCGACCTGGGCGGGCCGGTGATCCAGGACCTGGCGCTGCGGTTCCCCGGCTTCGGCGAGCGCATGGTGCTGTTCAACTCGCCGTTGCCCTTCGACGCGGAGCGGATGGCGGGCATGCGGACCCGTCCGCCCATGGAGGCGGCCGACTACTTCATCCGCCAGGGCACCGACCCCGACGGCCTCGCCGCCGACCTCGCCACCCCCGAGGCCCGCCGCCGGTACATCGCGACCTTCTACACCTCACGCTTCTGGGCTCATCCGGGAGCGTTCACCGCGGACGAGGTCGCCTTCCACACCGAGCCGTTCGCCGATGCCGCCAAGCTGCGCGCGTCCTTCGGGGGCTACGAGAGCGTGTTCGACGAGAGCAAGCGCAGCGAGCCGCCTCTCATGACCCGCAACGACGAGACGCCGACCATGATCCTGTTCGGCCCGTCCGACCACGTCATCTACCCCGAGTTCGACCGGATGGCGGCCACGGTGTTCGAGCGCCGCGTCGGGCCCTTCCTCCTGCGCGATTGCGGCCACTTCGTGCAGTGGGAGGCCGCCGACGTGCTCGTCTCGGCGATCGACGCGTGGCTGTCGTAGGTGCCCGGGGTGTCAGCGATCGGCGTGCGGGGAACGCTTCTCCAGTCAAGATCCCCGCACCGAAGGAGCACCCGTGTACATCGGACTGGGCACCCTCATCCTGATCATCATCCTCCTCATCCTGATCTTCTAGGAGGCCCCAGGAGTACCGTCGGAGCATGCCGAGCCTGACCTTCGAGGGCGAGTCACACGGGGAGATCGTCCAGAAGGTCAGGCGGTGGCTCCAGTCCGTCGAGCACGGCGAAGAGGTCACCAAGCTCACCCCCGCGGAGGCGGTGGAGCGGGGCGCGGAGCTCACGAAGGACGCGCTGCAGATCATCGCCGCCGCCGCCCCCGAGCGGGTGGCCAGCAACGAGGTCGTCAAGGCCCTCACGGGCATGGGCTACAAGGCGACCGAGCAGACCAAGGACGCCGTCATCAGCGCGCTCGACTCCATCGAGGAGATGACCGGCGGGAGCGTGCTGAAGCGAGTGGAAGACGCCAGCCGGTCGATCGTCTACGAGATGAACGCGACCATGGCCCGCCAGATCCTGAAGGCCCTGAAGGACCGCGCCGCGAGGTAGCGCGCCGCCGAGGCGCCCCCGCCCGGCCTCTACCGGCCGCCCACGCCGCCGCCGGTAGAGTCGTGCACTTGACGGGGCACGGAGGCAACCAGGGTGGCTGAGGTCGAGATCGGGATCGGCAAGTCCGGTCGACGCGCCTACGGGTTCGACGACATCGCCATCGTCCCGAGCCGGCGGACCCGGGACCCCGAAGATGTCGACATCAGCTGGGAGATCGACGCCTTCCGCTTCGAGCTGCCCCTCCTGGCGGCGGCCATGGACGGCGTCGTCAGCCCGGCCACCGCCATCGAGATCGGTCGCCTCGGCGGGGTCGGCGTGCTCAACCTCGAGGGGCTCTGGACCCGCTACGACGACCCCGAGCCGCTGTTCGAGGAGATCGCCGACCTGCCGGCCGACAAGGCCACCCTGCGCATGCAGGAGATCTACCGCGAGCCGGTCAAGCCGGAGCTGGTCGCCCACCGCATCCGCCAGATCAAGGAGAGCGGCGTCACCTCGTCGGCCTCGGTGACCCCGCAGCGGACCGAGCAGCTGGCCAAGGCGATCCTCGAGGCGGAGCTCGACCTCCTCGTGATCCAGGGGACGGTGGTGTCCGCCGAGCACGTCTCGAAGACCGCCGAGCCGCTCAACCTGAAGCGCTTCGTGCGGGAGCTGCCGATCCCGGTCATCGTGGGGGGCTGCGCCTCGTACCAGGCGGCGCTGCACCTGATGCGCACCGGCGCCGCCGGGGTGCTCGTCGGCGTCGGTCCGGGGAACGCGTGCACGACCCGCGGGGTGCTCGGCATCGGCGTGCCGCAAGCGACCGCCATCGCCGATGCGAAGGGCGCCCGCATGCGCCACCTCGACGAGACCGGCGTGTACTGCCACGTGATCGCCGACGGCGGCATGAGCACCGGTGGCGACGTGGCCAAGGCCATCGCCTGCGGGGCCGACGCCGTGATGCTCGGCTCGCCGCTGGCGGCGGCGGCCGAGGCCCCGGGCCGGGGCTTCCACTGGGGCATGGCCACCTTCCACCCGACGCTGCCCCGCGGCGCCCGGGTCGAGACCGGCACCCGGGGCACGCTCGAGGAGATCCTCATCGGACCGGCCCACACGAACGACGGCCGCCTGAACCTGTTCGGTGCCCTCCGCACGTCGATGGCCACGACCGGCTACGAGACGCTCAAGGAGTTCCAGAAGGCCGAGGTGATGGTGGCACCGGCGTTGCAGACCGAGGGCAAGGCGCTCCAGCGGGCGCAGGGCGTGGGGATGGGATCATGAGCGGCGACCTCGGCTCCTGGGACGACAAGTTCGGCCGGGAGGGCTTGACCTTCGACGACGTCCTGCTCGTGCCGGCGGCCTCGGAGGTGCTGCCGGCCGAGGCGTCGACGGCGACGCAGCTCACGCGGTCGATCACCCTCGCCGTGCCGCTCGTCTCCGCGGCCATGGACACCGTCACCGAGTCGCGCCTCGCGATCGCGATGGCCCGCCAGGGCGGCATCGGGGTCATCCACCGCAACCTGTCGGTGGAGGATCAGGCGGCCGAGGTCGACCGCGTGAAGCGGTCGGAGTCGGGGATGATCATCGAGCCCGTCACCGTGTCACCCGACGCGACCATCGCCGAGGCGATGGCGCTGATGGAGACGTTCCACATCTCCGGCGTGCCCGTCACCGACGACGCCGGCCGCCTCGTCGGCATCATCACCAACCGCGACCTGCGCTTCGTCACCGAGACCGAGCGCCCGGTGACCGAGGCGATGACCTCGGAGAACCTCATCACCGCCCCCGAGGGCACCACGCTCGAGCAGGCCCAGGAGATCCTCGGCCGTCATCGCATCGAGAAGCTGCCGATCGTCGGCGCCGGCGGCGTGCTGTCGGGCCTCATCACCGTCAAGGACATCCAGAAGAAGATCGCCTACCCGAACGCCACCAAGGACGACCGCGGGCGCTTGCGGGTCGCCGCCGCCGTGGGTGCCTCGCCCGACGTGATGGACCGCGTGGCGGCGCTCGTCGAGCGTGGCGTCGACGTGATCGTGGTCGACACCGCCCACGGCCACGCGCAGTCGGTGCGCGACACGGTGGCGAAGATCAAGGCGAACTACGACGTGCAGCTCATCGCCGGCAACGTCGCCACCGGCGACGCCACCATGGCCCTCATCGAGGCCGGCGCCGACGCCGTGAAGGTCGGGGTGGGGCCTGGCTCGATATGCACCACCCGCGTGGTGGCCGGCATCGGCGTGCCGCAGATCACCGCCATCTTCGACTGCGCCTCGGTGGCCCGGCGCCACGGCGTGCCGATCGTCGCCGACGGCGGGGTGCAGTTCAGCGGCGACGTCGCCAAGGCGCTGGCCGCCGGGGCCGACACGGTGATGGTGGGCAACGCCCTCGCCGGCGTCGACGAGGCGCCGGGCGAGATCGTCGTGCAGCAGGGCGAACGCTTCAAGGAGTACCGGGGCATGGGCTCGATGGGGGCCATGCAGGGCCGGTCGTTCTCGAAGGACCGCTACTTCCAGGGCAGTGTGGAGAGCGGCAAGGTCGTGCCCGAGGGCATCGAGGGGCGCGTGCCCTACAAGGGCCCGCTCGCCAACGTGCTGCACCAGCTGGTGGGCGGCCTGCGCCAGGCCATGGGCTACTGCGGCGCCCGCACCGTCGCCGACCTCCAGCGCGACGGGCAGTTCATCCGGATCACGCCCGCCAGCCTCCGTGAGAGCCACCCCCACGATGTGGTGATCACGAAGGAAGCGCCGAACTACCCCCGCTCATGAGCGACTTCGACACCGTCCTCGTCGTCGACTTCGGTGCCCAGTACGCGCAGCTCATCGCCCGTCGCGTGCGCGAGGCCCACGTGTACAGCGAGATCGTGCCGAACACGATCACGCCCGAGGAGATCCGCGCCCGGCGCCCGGTCGGCATCATCCTCAGCGGCGGCCCGGCGTCGGTGCACGTCGAGGGCGCGCCGACCATGGACGTCGGGGTGTACGACACCGGCGTCCCCGTCCTCGGCATCTGCTACGGAGCCCAGCTCGTCGCGCTGCAGCTCGGCGGTGAGGTGGCCCGCACCGGCCAGGGCGAGTACGGCCGCACCACCCTCGAGGCGCCGGCGTCGTCCACGCTGCTCACGAGTGGCTCGCAGGACGTGTGGATGAGCCACTTCGACTCGATCGTGAAGGCCCCGCCTGGCTTCGCGGCCGCGGCGTCGACGGCGGCGACGCCGGTCGCGGTGCTGGAGTCCGACGACCGCCGCGTCTACGGCGTGCAGTTCCACCCCGAGGTGGTGCACACGCCGCGCGGCCAGGAGCTGCTCAAGCGGTTCCTCTACGACGTGTGCCAGGCACGGCCGACGTGGACGATGACCTCGATCATCGAGCAGCAGACCGAGCTGATCCGCAAGCAGGTCGGCGGCGAGCGGATCATCTGCGCCCTGTCCGGCGGCGTCGACTCGGCCGTCGCCGCGGCCCTCGTGCACCACGCCGTCGGTCCCCAGCTCACCTGCGTCTACGTCGACAACGGCCTCATGCGGGAGGGCGAGAGCGAGCAGGTCGTCGAGGCGTTCCAGCGCACCCAGGGCATCGAGCTCATCCACGTGCGCGCCGAGGAGCGGTTCCTCGCCGCCCTCGAGGGCGTCACCGAGCCGGAGGAGAAGCGCAAGGCCATCGGCGAGCGCTTCATCCGGGAGTTCGAGGCGACCGCCGGCGGCATCGAGGACGCCCGCTTCCTCGTGCAGGGAACCCTCTACCCCGACGTGATCGAGTCGGGCGGCGCCGAGCACGCGTCGACGATCAAGTCGCACCACAACGTGGGCGGTCTCCCCGAGGACATCGAGTTCGAGCTGGTCGAGCCGCTGCGGTCCCTCTTCAAGGACGAGGTCCGCCGCGTCGGTGAGGAGCTCGGTCTGCCCGAGGAGGTGGTGTGGCGCCAGCCGTTCCCCGGGCCCGGGCTTGGGGTGCGCATCATCGGCGAGGTCACCAAGGAGCGGGCCGACCTGCTGCGCCAGGCCGACGCCATCGTGCGCCACGAGGTGCACGAGGCGGGCCTCGATCGGGAGATCTGGCAGGTGTTCGCCGTGCTGCTGGCCGACGTCCGGTCGGTGGGGGTGATGGGCGACGAGCGCACCTACGGGCACCCCGTGATCGTCCGTGCGGTCACGAGCGACGATGCCATGACGGCCGACTGGGCCCGCCTGCCCTACGACCTCCTGGCCCGGATCTCCTCGCGCATCATCAACGAGGTCCGAGGCATCAACCGGGTGGCCTACGACATCACCTCGAAGCCCCCGGGCACCATCGAGTGGGAGTAGCGGCGGGCGCCATGCTCGTCGAGCGGAGTCGCTTGTAGCGTGCAACCGATGACGGCGGGGACGACGACGTCGGAAGGCATGACGCGCCGCGAGCTGTCGGTGGTGATCGGCGCCATCGCCATGACGCTGTTCCTGAGCGCGCTGGATCAGACGATCGTCTCCACCGCGCTGCCGACGATGGTGGGCGAGCTCGGCGGGCTCGACCAGTACGCGTGGGTCGTCACCTCCTACATGCTCACCTCGACCATCGGCATGCCGCTGTTCGGCAAGATCAGCGACCTCATCGGCCGCAAGGTCGTGCTCCAGTCGGCCGTCGTGATCTTCCTGGCCGGCTCGGTGCTCGCCGGCGCCGCCCAGGACATGCCGCAGCTCATCGCCACCAGGGGCCTGCAGGGGATCGGTGGCGGCGGGATCATGGCGATGTCGTTCGTCGTGATGGGCGACCTCGTCTCGCCCCGCGAGCGCGGCAAGTACGTGGGCTACTTCACGGGCGTGTTCGCCGTGTCGAGCGTCGTCGGCCCGCTCGTCGGCGGGTTCCTCGTCGACTCGCTGTCGTGGCGGTGGATCTTCTACGTCAACGTGCCGCTGGGCGGGATCGCCCTCGCGCTCACCCAGAAGTACCTGCGCATGGACTTCGCCCGCCAGCAGCGCCGGATCGACTGGCTCGGGGCCGCACTGATGGTCGGCGCGGTCACGAGCGCGCTGCTCGTCAGCTCCTGGGGCGGGCAAGAGCACGAGTGGCTGTCACCGACGATCATCGGGCTGGCGGTGGCCGCCATGGTGCTCGGCGGCCTGTTCATCGTCCAGGAGCGGCGGGCGCCCGAGCCCCTGCTCCCGCTGCGCCTGTTCGGCGATGCCGTCATCCGCATCTCGACGGCCCTCAGCTTCGTCCTGGGTGTGGTGATGATGGGCTCGATGACGTTCCTCCCGCTGTTCCTGCAGGTCGTCATCGGGGCCACGCCGACGACGTCGGGCCTGCTCCTGCTGCCGATGATGGGCGGCGTGCTCGTCGGTTCGATGCTCGCCGGCCGGCTCACGACCCGGTGGGGGCGGTACCGCATCTTCCCGATCGTGGGGACCGGCATCGCCATCACCGGCGTCATCACCCTCTCCCGTCTCGACGTCGACAGCAGCCGGATCCACTCCTCGCTGGGCATGGTGCTGCTCGGATTCGGCATCGGCATGACGATGCCAACCCTCACGCTCGCCGTGCAGAACGCGTCGCCGATGGCCGACATGGGCGCCGCCACCTCCGCGGTCAACTTCTTCCGGACGCTCGGCGGATCGATCGGCGTCGCCGTGTTCGGCGCGGTGATGGCGTCGCGCGTGTCCGACATCCCCTCGCGGCTGCTCAACAGCCCGGCCGCCATCCGCGCCCTCCCCGAGGGTCAGCGGACCCCGATCATCGACGCGCTCGCCGACGGCGTGCAGGCGGTGTTCGTGGTCGCCATCCCCGTCATCGTGATCGCGTTCGCCCTCGCCTGGCTCCTCCAGGACCGGCCGCTCCGGACGACCCTCGGCGACGCCCCGGGGCCCGTCGAAGCCGCCGCCGAAGGGGCCGCCGAGGCCTCGCTCGTGCCCACCGCGTCCCAGCCGTAGCGGTCACACCCCGGCGGTACCGTGGGCCCGGCATGCCGCGCGAGCCGTCGTCACCGCTGGCCGACCTGAACCCGGATCAGGCCGACGCCGTCGTGCACGGTGGCGGTCCGCTGCTGGTCGTCGCCGGCGCCGGGTCCGGCAAGACGCGCGTCCTCACCCACCGCATCGCCCACCTCATCGGGGAGGGGGTGTCGCCGTTCGAGATCCTCGCCATCACCTTCACCAACAAGGCGGCGGGGGAGATGAAGCACCGCGTGGCCCGTCTCGTCGGGCCGGTGGCCGAGAAGATGTGGGTGTCGACCTTCCACTCCGCCTGCGTGCGCATCCTCCGCCGGGAGTCGGCGGCGCTCGGGTACCCGTCGTCGTTCACGATCTACGACCAGGCCGACGCCGTCCGCCTCACCGGCTACGTGCTGCGCGACCTCAACGTCGACCCCAAGCGGTTCCCGCCCCGATCGGTGCACGCCACCATCAGCGCGGCCAAGAACGAGCTGATCGACGTCGACGCCTACGAGGAGCGGGCCTCGGGTCTCTTCGAACGTCGCATCGCCGCCGTCTACCGCGAGTACCAGAGCCGGCTCGCGCAGGCCGGCGCCATGGACTTCGACGACCTGCTCACCCAGACGGTCCGGCTGCTGCGCGAGCACCCCGACGTGCTCGACCACTACCAGCGCCGCTTCAAGCACGTCCTCGTCGACGAGTTCCAGGACACCAATGCCGCCCAGAACGCGATCGTCACGATGCTGGCCGAGAAGCACCGCAACATCTTCGTGGTGGGTGACGGCGATCAGTGCCTGCCGGGCGACACCCTCGTCAGCACGCCATCCGGTCGGCGCCGGATCGACGAGATCGAGATCGGTGACGAGGTCCTCGGCGTCGCCGGCGAGCCGGTGCTGGTGCCGGGGGAGGTGCGGCACGTCAAGCGCGGCGCGTACACGGGCCGGCTCTACGAGGCGACGATCGGCGGTGCCGTCGTCCGGGGGACGCCCCACCACCTCGTACCCGTCGATCCACTGCCCGCCGCGGGCACGTGGGTGGTGTACCTCATGCGCCGTCCGGACCGCGGCTTCCGGATCGGGCTGACGGTCAGCGTCCGCTCCGACGGCCGGGGAGGCGCGCGGTCGGGACTCCAGGTGCGCACGAACCAGGAGGGGGCCGACGCCGCCTGGATCCTCGTGGTGTGCGAGTCGCGAGCGGAGGCGGGCTTCTGGGAGGCGTACTACGCCGCCCAGTACGGCCTCCCCACGGCCCTCTTCCACGGCGTCGGTCGAGCCGAGCTGGTCCTCGCCGACGAGCACCTGGAGCGGCTGTACGACCGCCTCGACACCGAGGCCCGGGCCAAGGCCCTCATGGACGACCTCGACCTCCACGCCGACTTCCCTCACCACCGGACCGCCGGAGGCCGCAACCGCTCGGCCCTGCACCTCACGATGTTCTCCGACCGTCGTGATGGCGGTCACCGCGTCGAGCTCTGCACCAACCGACCGGAGGTTCGTGCCCGTCTCGACCATGCCGGCATCCCGCTACGGGCAACGCACGGCAGCTGGGCCTTCGAGTCGTTCCGCCGCAGCTTCCGCGATGCCGTCGAGGTCGCCACCCACGTGGCCGACGTCGCCGGGTTCGGGATCGCCCGGAGGATCCGCGTGGGGGAGCGGACCTACTCGCTCCTGCCGCTCTCGCACCTCCGTCCCGGCATGACCGCCCTCGTCGAGGTCGATGGCGTGCTGGTCGAGCGGACCGTCGAGGGCGTCGGCTGGGACTGGCATGACGGACCGATCTACGACCTGGAGGTGTCACCCACGCACACGTTCGTCGCCAACGGCACGCTGGTCAGGAACTCGATCTATCGCTTCCGCGGCGCCGACATCAGCAACATCAACGACTTCGAGAAGGCGTTCCCCGACGCCACCACCGTGGTGCTCGACCAGAACTACCGCTCGACCCAGACGATCCTCTCGGCGGCCAACGCCGTCATCGCCCACAACGTCGGGCGCAAGCCGAAGAACCTGTGGACCGATCAGGGCAGCGGCGACACGATCAAGCGCTACACCGCGGAGGACGAGCAGGACGAGGCGGCGTTCGTCGCCGGCGAGATCGCCCGCTTGCACGCCAGCGGCGAGCGCCGGTGGGGCGACTTCGCGGTCTTCTACCGGACCAACGCGCAGAGCCGCGCCGTCGAGGAGCGGCTGACCCGCGACGGCATCCCCTACAAGGTGATCGGCGGCACCCGCTTCTATGACCGCCGCGAGGTGAAGGACGCACTCGCCTACCTGAAGGCGGCGGCCAACCCGCTCGACGAGGTGTCGATCAAGCGGGTGCTCAACGTCCCCAAGCGGGGCGTGGGCGACACGACGGTCGGCCGCCTCGACGCGTGGGCGGCCGCCCACGGCCTCACCTTCGGCCAGGCCCTCGAGCACTGCGAGAGCGCCGGGGTGAAGGGGCCCGCGGTGCGGGGCATCAGCCAGTTCAACGACCTGCTCGCCACGCTGCGGTCGACCCTCGCCGCCGGCCCGGCCGCCGTGCTGCAGGTGGCGCTCGACGACAGCGGCTATCTCGCCGAGCTCGAGGCCGAGCACAGCGTCGAGGCGGCCGGACGGCTCGAGAACCTCGCCGAGCTGGTCGGTCACGCACGCGAGGTGCCCGACGTCGACACCTTCCTCGAGCAGGTGAGCCTGGTGGCCGACACCGACGACCTCGACGACGACCAGTCGTCGGTGGTGCTCATGACCCTGCACTCGGCCAAGGGCCTCGAGTTCCCCGTGGTGTTCCTCCTCGGGCTCGAAGACGGCGTGTTCCCGCACATCCGCTCCCTCGGCGAACCCGACGAGCTCGAGGAGGAGCGCCGGCTCGCCTACGTGGGGATCACCCGCGCCCGGGAGCGCCTCTACGTCACCTCGGCGTGGGCCCGCAACCTCTTCGGGTCGACCCAGTACAACCCGCCGAGCCGGTTCCTCGACGAGATCCCGGAGCGGCTGGTGGAGGCGATCGAGCAGCGTCGCGCCAGCCGAGGTGGGCGCACCTATGGCAGCGGCGGGTACGGGTCGTCGGGCAGCGGCGTGAGCGCCAATCGGGACCGGATCGTGGACCGGGCCATGCGCCCCAGCGGAGGCGGGCCG
>DATLFP010000233.1:0-8655 GCA_035540955.1 Acidimicrobiales bacterium | reverse complement strand
TCGGTCAAGTTTTCGGGAGACTGGAACCATGACCGACACCGCAACTCGTGACGTGACCGCCGAGGTCACCGCCTGGCTCGAGGAGAACTGGGACCCCGACCTCACCGTCGGCGAGTGGTGGGAGCGCCTCGGCCTCTCGGGCTGGGGCACGCCCACGTGGCCCGAGGAGTGGTACGGCAAGGGCCTGTCCCGCGCCGAGGCGGTGCGGGTCGGCAGCGCCATCGCCGACTTCGGCGCCCTCGGCCCGCCCGGCGGCCTCGGCCTGCTCCTCGCCGGCCCGACCATCGTCGACCACGGCACGCCGGAGCAGATCAAGCTCTACGTCGAGGACATCGTCACCGGGCGCAAGGCGTGGTGCCAGCTCTTCAGCGAGCCGGGCGCGGGCTCCGACCTCGCCGGGCTCTCGTGCAAGGCCGTCAAGGACGGCGACGAGTGGATCATCAACGGCCAGAAGGTGTGGACCTCGGGCGGCCAGATCGCCGACATGGGCATGCTGATCGCCCGCACCAACCCCGAGGTGCCCAAGCACCAGGGGATCACGTGGTTCGCGTTCGACATGCACCAGGAAGGCGTCGAGGTCCGGCCGCTCCGCGAGATGACCGGCCACGCCATGTTCAACGAGGTGTTCCTGTCGGATGCCCGCGTGCCCGACTCGGCCATCATCGGCGGCCTCCACAACGGCTGGGCCGTCGCCAACACCACGCTGATGCACGAGCGCGCCGGGCTCGGCGCCGGCGGCGGCAACGCGGCCGGGGGCATGGCCTCGCCGGGCACGATCGTCAACGACCTCGCCAAGCGGGTCGGCGACTTCGTCACCGGCGGCGGTCGACGCCGGGGTGGCGGCGGCGGGGGTGGCATGTTCGGCGCCCAGTCGAAGCTGCTCATCGACCTCGCCAAGGGCAACGGCAAGATCAACGACCCCGCCATCCGCCAGGACCTGATGCGCCTGCACACCTTCAACGAGCTGGGGCGCATGCAGAACCTGCGGCTGAAGGCGGGCGACAAGGTCCCGGGCGCGCCGAACATCGCGAAGCTGTCGATGTCGAACATCGTGCGCCTCTCGCGCGACGTCGGCCTCGCCATCCTCGGACCGCACGGGATGCTCCACGGCTACACGCCCGAGCAGACCCAGCAGAACAACGAGGCCACCGGCAACCCCTTCTCGGCCATGGTCACCGGTACCGCGCTCTACGCCCAGGCGCCGCCGATCTACGGCGGCACCGACCAGGTGCAGAAGAACATCATCGGCGAGCGCGTGCTCGGCCTCCCCAAGGAGGCCAACAACGACAAGACGGCGGCGTTCAAGGACCTGCCCAAGAACGGCTGATCACCGGCGCCACGCCCCGCGGGCCGTCGTCGCTGTGACACATGCGACGTTGTAAAGGAACCCCTGACACGGCGTAGAACTACTCCAACGGGACAGACGGTCCCGCTGGGGGTGGCGCACATGACCGTGACCGAGACCGACCACGTCGACACGACGCGCGACGGAACATCGGCGCTGGCCCTCCGCGGCGTCCACCACGGCTACGAGCGGGCCGGCGAGCGGATCGAGGTGCTGCGGGGCGCCGACCTCGAGGTGCGGCCGGGCGAGCTGGTCGCCGTCGTCGGCCGCAGCGGCTCCGGCAAGTCGACGCTGCTCCACGTCGCCGGCGGACTCGTGACCCCGGCCGACGGCGACGTCGTCGTCGGCGGCCGACCGGTCGCCACGTTGAAGCCCACCGAGCGGGCCGTCCTGCGCCGGCGCACGATCGGCTTCGTCTTCCAGTTCTTCCACCTGCTGCCGCACCTCGACGTCCGCGACAACGTCGCCCTGCCCCTCCTCCTCGACGGTGCGCCCACCGGTGCCGCCCGGCGCCGCGCCGACGGGGTCCTCGCCGCCGTCGGCCTCAGCGACCGCGCCGACCACCTGCCGTCCGAGCTGTCGGGCGGCCAGCTGCAGCGGGCGGCGATCGCTCGGGCGCTCGTCAGCGAGCCTGCCGTGGTCCTGGCCGACGAGCCCACCGGCAACCTCGACGCGACGACTGCGGCCGAGGTGCTCGACCTGCTCGTGGCCCAGGTGCGCGACCGGGAGGTGGCGCTCGTGCTCGTCACCCACGACACCGGTGCGGCCGCCCGCGCCGACCGCACGCTCCACCTCCTCGACGGAACCCTCACTTGAAGGCGATCCGGCTCCTCAACCTGAAGCGGATCCTCGAGCTGCCGCTCCGGGCGGCCCTGGCGGTGGCCGCCATCGCCGCCGGCTCCTCGCTGCTGGTCGGCGTGCTCATCGATCAGGCCAGCCTCGACCGCTCGATGGACGCGTTCGTCGCCCAACGCGCCGGCAACGCCGAGCTCGAGGTCCACGGCCCGGGCGGGCCGGCCGGCCTCGACGAGTCGGTCCTGCCCGCGGTGCGAGCGGTCGAGGGGGTCGCCACCGCCGCACCCATCGTGCAGGCGGTCGTCATCGCCGAGACCGCCGCCGGCGACGAGCGGTTCATCGCCGCCTTCGGCGTCGACTGCTCGATCGAGGGCGTGCTGGGAGAGTTCGGTTGCGACGACGAGATGCTGACCGGGCTCCCGGGCGCGTTCGCCACGTCGCGGGCGCTGGCCGAGTGGCTCGGAGCAGACGGTGTGGTCCGGACCGACGCCGGCCGCCTCCACATCATGAACGCGTTCCCGGTCGACGTCCTCGACGGCATCAACCGCGGCAACGTCGTCGGCTTCTCGCTGACCGACGCCCAGCGCCTGCTCGGCCACGACGGCGCGCTCACGTCGATCCTGATCGTGCCCGAGCCGGGCACCGACGTTGCCGCGCTGCGCGCCGCGCTGCAGGAAGCAGTGGGTCCCCACAACCAGGTGAGCGAGCCCGGCACGGTCGGGGGCATCGACTTCGCGGCGGCGCTGGTGACGCTCCTGCTGTTCATCAGCGTCTTCGGGCTCGCCATCGGCGCGCAGCTCGTGCACAACACCATGGCCCTCTCCCTCGAGGAGCGCCGCCGCGACCTCGCCGTCGTGGGGGCGATCGGCGCGCCGCCCCGCACGCTGCTCACCGGCACCCTCATCGAAGCGGCGGCTCTCGGTCTGCTCGGCGGCGTCCTCGGCGCCGGCGGCGGGATCCTCGTCGCCCGGCCGCTGGTCGGTGCGCTCTCCGACACCCTCGACCGGATCACCGGCATCCAGCTCGACGTCCATGTGACGCCCCTGCCGCTGCTCGCCGGTGTCCTGCTCGGCGTCGCGACGAGCGTGCTCGCTGCGGTCGGTCCCGCCCGCCGGGCGGCCGCCATGGACGTCGCCGCCGAGCTGCACGGTCAGGCGCGCCGCGAGGAGACGACCACCGCCCGGCGGGGCCGGCGGGCGGTGGCGTACGGCGCCGTCGCGCTCGCCGGCGTGGTGCTGGCGTGGATCGGTCACCGCGACGGAGCCATCGAGCCGTGGCAGCCGGTGGTCGCCTACGTCGGGTTCGCCCTCACCGCGTTCTCCGCCTTCCGGGCGGTGCAGCACGGCGCCGCGCCGTTCCTGGCGGTCGTGCAGCGGGCGCCCTTCCTGCGCAACGGAGCGGCGCGGGTCGCGATCTCGAGCCTGGTCGGCGAGCCGAAGCGGACGGGCACGATGGTCACCGCGCTGGCGGCGGCGGTCGGCATCGGCGTGCTCCTCGGCAACGTGAACGCGTCGATCGTCCGCGGCGCCGACGACGCCAGCGCCCGCTTCAGTGACGACGGCGTGATCGTGACGTCGCTGCCGGTGAACAACACGCTCTCCGTGGCCTCTCGGCTCGCGCCCGGGGTGATCGACGCCGTGCAGTCGCTCCCGGTCGTCGACCAGGTTGCACCCAACCTGGGGTTCTGCGGGGCGCACCCGGCGATCGGTGACTTCTGCGTCGAGACGCAGGACCCCGCGCGAACCGAGTGGCCGGTCCACCGGGGTCGGCCGTCGGTCACCGAGGTGTTCGCCAACGACGAGGTCCTCATCGGCACCGGGCTGGCTCGCACGCGCGGTCTCCGGCCCGGCGACACCTTCGAGCTGCCGGGGCGGACCGGGATCCGGACGGTGACCGTGGGCGCCATCTGGGGTGATCCCGACAACACCGGGATGTCGATCTCGATCCCGCACTCGACCTTCGTCGACCTCTACGGCGACCGGCCGGCGTCGGGAGTCCGGGTGACACCGGTGGCGGGCGTGACCGCCGAGGAGCTCGATGCCGCCATCGAGGCGGCGGCTCTCGACCCCGACCTGCGGTCGCTGCGCAACGACGAGTTCAACGAGGAGATCAAGGAGAGCATCTCCTCGTTCGTCACGCCGTTCTGGGCCCTGCAACGAGGGATGCTCGTCGTGTCGCTGATCGCGGTGACCTCGACGTTGCTCCTCACCGGGATCCAACGCCGTCGGGAGCACGGCCTGCTGCTCGCCGTCGGCATGGCGCCGGGCAGCCTCAGCCGCATGGTCCTCGTCGAAGCGGGCGTGATCGGCATCGTCGGCACCATCGCCGGCACCGTGGCCGGCGGCGTCACCTACGTCGCCATGATCCTCGTGTCGCCCCTCTTCACCGGGCTCAGCGCGCCGTTCGGCTTCGACACGACGGCCCCGCTCGTCTTCGGCGGCATCGGCCTCGTGTTCGTCCTGCTCGGTGCCGCGCTTCCCGCATGGCGCACGGCGCGCCTCGACCCGGGTGTCGCGCTGAGGTACGAGTGATGCGCCGCACCGTCCTCGCCCTCCTGCTCGTCGCCGCCGCCTGCGGCGGGGGTGCCGAACCCGACGCCGGCGACGCCGCCGTCGCTTCGACCACGGTCGCGTCGACCGCCACCTCGACCACCGGCGCCGACGTCGACGCCGGCACCACTGACCCCGACGACGCCGGCCCGACCGACGCCGCGCCGGACGCACCCAGTGGGGCACCGGGTGCGGTCGAAGGCGGCGCCACGGGTGCGGCGAGCGAGGCCGGCCAGCCCGACGGACCCGAGCCGATCGCGCCGGGCACCTACCGCTACCGGCAGCGCGGTGAGGTGTCAGCCGGTCCGCAGTCCTTCGCCTACCCGGCCGAAGGCACCTCGGTGGTCGACCCGCCCACCGCGGAGCCGACCCAGCGCGTGCGCCGGTACATCGATCCCGAGCGGGAGCCGGCCGAGACCTGGCTCCGGTTCTCCCCCGAGGGCGTGCTGCTCTACGAGACCACGATCAGCCAGCCGGGCATGACGGTCACCTGCGTGTTCCGCCCGGCCGTCGCCATCCCGGCGTGGCCGCCCACCGTCGGTGCCACGAGCGAGGGCACCGGCGACTGCGGCACCTTCACCACGCACCTGAGCACCCGCATCACCGGCCGCGATCCGGTGACCCTCGACGGCGTGTCCTACGACGCGTACCTGATCACCTCGACGGTGACGACGACCGGCGACATCGAGTCGACCACCACGCAGGTCGACCACTACGTCGCCGAGCTGCGCCTGTCGGCCCGCAGCGAGTCCCACACCAGCGGCACCTACCGCGGGTTCGCCTTCGAGAGCACGCTCGTCGCCGAGCTGCTCTCGGCCGTGCCCTCGTAGCCGGGATACCCTCGGTATCCGTGCCTCAGACGCTCGAGCTCCATCCCTGGAACCGCGACTTCACCTGGCGCACGCCGAGCGGGCCCTACCGGGCGCTGTCCGACGAGCAGGCGGCGCAGTTCGACGAGCAGGGCTTCGTCGTGCTCGAGGACGTGCTCGACCTCGACACCGTGCGCGAGGTCCGGGGGGCGTGCGACGTCGCCGAGGCGAAGACCGACGCCTTCCTCAACGCCCAGGAGTCGGGCCGGTTCTCGATTGCGGAGTCGGGCGCCATCACCTTCAGCACCCACCTCGTGGTCCGCAACGCCGTGGCCCGGGCCTTCGCCGCCCACCCGCTGTTCGCCGACCTGTGCGCCGACCTCGTCGGTCCCGACGTCAACCTGTACTGGGACCAGGCCGTGTACAAGAAGCCGGAGAAGCCCCGTCGCTTCCCGTGGCACCAGGACAACGGCTACACCTTCGTCGAGCCGCAGCAGTACCTCACGTGCTGGGTGCCGCTCACCGATGCCACGGTCGAGAACGGGTGCCCGCAGGTGGCGCCGACGCTGCACCGGCTCGGCACCCTCCAGCACCACTACGTCGACCCGCTCGGCTGGGAGTGCCTCAGCGAGCCCGACGACGTGGTCGCCGTCCCGGTGCGGGCCGGCGGCGTCGTGGTCTTCTCGTCGCTCACCCCGCACCTCACCGGCCCCAACACGAGCGGCGAGGTGCGCAAGGCCTACATCCTCCAGTACGCCCCGGCGGGCGCCGAGGTCCTGCGGGGCGACCCGGCCGCAGGCGGCGAGCCATCACGCGAGCCGGCCGACGCCCCCGACCGCCAGTTCCCCATCCTGCGAGCGGGCGCGCCACCCCACAAGATCTCGTAGCACCAGGACCGGCTCTACCGGTCTGGGTGCGCCGAGATCTTGTGTGATCGTCGGCCTACCCTCTCGCCGGATGGAGGGAAGCACCCCGCTCGGTCGCATCGGCGTGCTCGCCGTGCAGGACGTGGCGGTCACGCCGACGCTGCGCCACATCGAGCTGTTCACCCGGTCGGGGCTCCTGACCGTCCTCTGGCACGGCCCCCGGGACGCCGCCGCCGCCCTCGTCGCGTGCGGCGGCGCCATGGGGGGCCTCCTGGGGCCGTCGAACGGCCTGTTCCAGCACCTGGGCGACGTGCTCGGCGAGCGGGGGATCGCCACGCTGCGGGTGTCCTACCGCCGCCCCAACGACCTGGAGGCGTGCACGGTCGACGCCGGGGCGGCGTGCGAGATGGCGATGGCCGAGGGCGCCCGCGACATCGTGGTGATGGGCCACTCCTTCGGCGGCGCCGTGGCCGTGGGCTGCGCCGCATACGCCGGCGAGGTGGTGCGGGGCGTCGTCACGCTGTCGACCCAGTCCGCCGGGTGCGAGATCGCACCGATGATCGCCGACCGGGAGCTGCTGCTGATCCACGGAGGCCGCGACGAGATCCTCCCGGTCTGGGCCAGCGAGGTCGTGCGGGAGATGGCCGGCACCGGCGAGCTGATCGTGCACCCCACCGCTGGTCACCTGCTCCTCGAGTGCGAGGCGGAGCTGAAGGAGCTGCTGCCGGACTGGGTCGCCCGGGTGCTGGGCGCGGGCATCGGCCGACCGGGCGCGGGCGCCCGCTGATCGGGCCCGGGCGCCGCCCGGCACTACCGTGAGGCCGTGCTGCGCTTCCGGCGAGACCGCGGGTCGGCGTCCGGCGCGCGGCGCCGGGAGCGGGAGCAGGAGGCGCTCGACATCCACGACAACATCGTGCAGGGTCTGGCCGAGGCCCAGATGGCCCTCGAGCTGGGGCGCACGGAGCAGGCTCGGGAGGCGGTCGACCGCACGCTCGCCGAAGCCCGCCGCCTCGTCACCGAGCTGATGGGCGACCCGAACCCCGGAGACCTGCGGCGGAGCACCGGGACCGACGAGCCCGCCCGGGACCGTTGAACGGCAGACCCTTCAACGTCGCCGTCACCGAGCAGGCCGACGTGGTCATCGTGCGCATCGCCGGCGAGGTCGACATCGTCACCGTGCCGGTGCTGCAGCGCCACGTCGACGTCGCGCTGTCCGCCGGGCGACCGACGGTCGTGTTCGACCTCGCCGAGACCACGTTCCTCGACGCCCGGGGGGTGGGCGTGATCGTGGCGACCCGCAAGCAGGTCACGAGGAAGGGCGGGCGACTGGTGATCCGCCACCCACCGGACCTCGTCCGCCGCGTGCTCGCGCTCGCCGATCAGGCCGACCGCATCGAGATCGAGGACTGACCGCGGATCTCGGGCTGCTGGGAGCCCCACCAGGGCCTTGGTCGACCCGAGATCTTCGGGAGGCGCTTCGTCAGGCGATGGCCCGCTGGGCCGCGGAGCGGGCCCGGCGACGGGCGTTGGTGCGCTCCTCGTCGTTCTCGCCACCCCAGAAGCCCTGCTCGCGGTTCCGGCGGGCGTAGTCGCGGCAGACGTCCATGACGGTGCACGAGCGGCAGATGGTCATCGCCACCGCCTCCCGTCGCTCGCGATCGTCGGCCTGCTCGCCGTGGGGGGCGAAGAACCACTGGGTCTGCCCCTTGCAGGACGCCTCGTCCATCCACTCCTGCTGGACCCAGCGATTCAGCTCGACGACCGTCATCCAGTCCCGTCCTCGGTCAGGCCGCTCGCGTAGCGGAGCGGAAACATCGTGTTCATCTTCTGCGACGGGGTGGCATCTTCCCAATAGAAACTGACGATGGGCCCGATCTGCTGGATAGATGATACCGGGCCGGGCTGGCTCCCCGTCCCTGTCGCAGCGCCTCGGTACCGTCGCCCCGGTGGCGGAAGTGGAGCAGGCGCTGGCGACGGTGGTCCGCGCCCTGCCCGGGGGCGAGGAGCGACCGGGGCAGGTCGAGCTGGCCCGCGCCGTGGCGGTGGCCATCGACACCGGCCGCCACCTCCTCGCCCAGGCCGGGACCGGCACCGGCAAGTCGGTGGGCTACCTCGTCCCGGCCATCCTCAGCGGCAAGAAGGTCGTGGTCGCCACAGCCACGAAGGCGCTGCAGGAGCAGCTGGTCAACAAGGACCTGCCGTTCCTCTCGGCCCACCTCGGCACCGACTTCTCCTACTCGCTGTTGAAGGGTCGCTCCAACTACCTGTGCCGCGCCGCGCTCGCCGACAGC
>DATLFP010000232.1:0-10053 GCA_035540955.1 Acidimicrobiales bacterium | reverse complement strand
CTTGGCCTTGGCGATGGCGCGCAGCAGGTCGGCGCGGGCGGCGGCGTTGGACGACGGCTGGAAGCCCTCGGGCATCACGCTCGGCTCGCCGACGACGGCGACGGACGAGACGACGGGGAGCCCGGCGAACCCGATCCGCTGCGCATCGGCCAGGTCGACGAAGACGTTGGGCGTTCCCGCCAGCGCCGTCGAGTCGGTCACCCGGCCCACCACCAAGAGGGACGTGCCGGCAACCGTCAGGGTGTCGCCCACGCGGTAGCCCTCGAGGCGAGAGCTGACCATGACCTCACCGGCCTTGGTCGGGGGGCGGCCCTCGTCGGCGGCGGGCATCCCGGGCCGGCCGGCGGTGCTCCCCATGATGTTCACGTCGACCTCACCGCCCTTCGGGGTGTTCACGCTCTTCCTCGTGAACACCAGGGGCCCGGCCGCCTCGATCCCGGGTAGGGCGGCGAGGTAGGTGGCTTCGTCCTGGCTCATCGGCGACGCGCCGAGGAAGGGCCCGGCGGCGCCCTCGCGCACGATCCAGCGCTCGGCGCCGAGGTCGCGGACGGTGGCCGATGCCTCGGCGTCGAAGCCGCGGGAGACGCCCGTCATGAGGAGGGTCATCCCGAAGACGAGACCGGTACCGACGATGGCGATGAGGACGCGCCGCCGTCGCCACTGCAGGTCGCTCAGCGCCGCGACCAGCATCAGGTCGTGGGCACGATCATGACCGCGCAGCGGGCGTGGTGGGCAACGTGGTTCGGCACGCTGCCGAGGATGCGGCGCGCGCCCATCATTCCCCGGTTGCCCACGACGATCAGGTCGGCGTCCTCACCGTCGGCCACCTGCATGATCGTCTCGGCCGGCGATCCCGCGCACGCGTGCACGGTCACCTCGACGCCCGCCGCTCGCGCCCGTCCCCGCGCTTCGTCGAGGACGCTGTTCGTGTGATCGCGCGCGGCCTGGTCGATCTCGGTGACGCTCGACGCGATCCCGGCCGTCGACGCGATCGCGGTGCTCACGTGGGCGCTGTCGTAGACGCAGACGACGTGCAGTCGGGCGTCGAGCGACGAGGCCAGCGCGATGGCTGCGCTGACGGCGCCGGTGGCGGTGGGGGAGCCGTCGGTGCCGACGACGATCGACTTGTACATCAGACCTCTCAGTGCTGGTCGAGCCGGCCGGCGAGCTCTCGGCGGCCGGAGACGCCGAGCTTCACGTAGGCCCGCTGGAGGAGGTTGTTGACGGTGCGAATGGAGATGCCCAGCTCCGCGGCGATGGAGGCGCTGGTGCGGCCGGCGGCGGCCATCGTCGCCAGCTCGAGCTCGCGGGGGGTCAGGCGCTGGGCCTCGTCGTTGCTGCTCAGCGCGGGGGTTGCGGCGCCGTCGCATCGACCCGCCAGCTCGTCGGCGCGCGCCTCGCTCGCCGCGCCTGCCGCAGACCGTCCCCCGCGACGATGGATCGCGGCTGCCTGGGCCGACGCCTCGGCGGCGTAGAGGTTGCATCCGATGGCCGCGAAGTGCTCGCCGGCCTCGTCGAGGAGCGCGGCGTCCTGTTGGCTGACGGCCCGAGCGTGCAGGCCCCGAGCGGCCGCGAGGGGTCCTTGCAGCTCGGGGGCGAGCTCGCTCGCCCGAGACGCGGCCGCCCGGTCGCCCATCCGCACGAGGTCGTGCAGCATCGCCAGCTCGAGCCCGTGCTGACCGCGGCTGGCGGTCCAGTCGGCCGCCTCGAGGAGCAGCCTCCGGCCCTCGGCGTGCGACCGGCGGGCGATCGCCAGCCACGCCCGGGCCCGGAGGATCTCGGCGTCGAGGAGGTGCACCGCGGTCCGGGGCGCGGTGTCGAGCTCGTCCAGGGCCATCGAGCTCTCGGCCGCCCGGCCCAGCGCCGCCGTGGTCTGGGCGAGGCCGGCGAGCGCCCAGCGGCGGATGCCGTGGTCGCGCAGGTCGCGGAACGCGAGCGCGCTCTCCCGGTAGCGGTGGGTCGCCTCTTCGAGTCGGCCGCCGGTCTGGGCGCTGCGGCCGAGCAGCAGCGCGAACCAACCCTGTCCGATCGTGTGACCGCTGGCGAGCGACCACTCGTAGGACATCCGAGCGACCATCTCCGCCTCGTCCAAGCGCCCCGCTTCGACCAGGCCGGTGACCCGCTCCATGATGTGGGTGGCGACGACCGGCTGGCTCTCGATCGGGGCCAGGGAGGTGGCGACCTCGAACGCCCGCTCGGCGGCGACGGTGGCGTCGTCGGGCCGGCCCATGAAGGTGAGGGCGACGACGGCCGCCGTCGACGCCACGGCCATGGCTCGTGAGGGACCGCGGTCGATGATGGGGGCGGCGGCGTCGTAGGCGGAGCGGACGTCGCCGGCGAGCGCGCTGAACACCGCCGAGAGCGCGGTGAGCTCGTCGCGCCACGCCGGCTGTCGCACCTCGAGCAGGGCGTCGTGCAGCACCCGGATGGCCTGGTCGTGCTCGCCGAGGCCGCGGAAGAGGTTCTCGGCCCGGACGAGGGCGGTGAGCGCTCGCTCCCGCTCGTCGAGACCGGCGGGGGAGATGGCGCTGACGATCGCCTCGGCCTCCTCGTGCCGGCCCTGCCACCGCATGATCTCGGCGAGCAGGCGACGCATGCCGGAGCCGGCGCCAGCGGCGACGGCGGCGCGGGTGATCCGCTCGGTGAGGTCGGCGTCGAGCGAGAAGTAGCTGTCGAGGGCAGCCGCCTCGAGCAGGTCGAGATCGAGCGTGCCGCCGGCGTCGAGGCGGAGGGTGGTGGTCAGCACGCGATCCTGCCGGCGGCGCATCCCAGCGCTTTCGATCATGCCGGCGAGGGTCAGCTGCGTCGCCCGCAGGCGGCGCGTGCTCATCCGCCGGCGGATGGCCTCCTCGTACAGCGGGTGGTGCAGGCGCACGGGCTGTCGCCGGGCGTCGCGCGCAGCGACGGCGAGCCCGCGTTGAACGAGGTCGCTCACGGTCTCGGTCCCCCCGAGGTCCTCGAGCGCCTGCCGACCGACGGTGCCGGCGACGGCCAGCACCTCGAGGACTCGACGGGCGTCGTCGGTGACCGACGCGAGGCGGCTCTCGACCAGCTCGATCAGCCGCGAGGGCATCGTGAGGGGCTCGACCTGCCGCCAGAGGCCATCCTCGCTGGTGATCTCATTCTGCTCGAGGGACGCCACGAGCACCTCGCGCAGGTAGAGCGGGTTGCCGTGGGAGGCGCGCCAGAGGGTCTCGATCAGCGCGCCGTCGGTCTCGCCGCCGAGGAAGTGCCCGACCAGCCGGCGGACGTCGCGGCGACGCAGGGCGTCGAGGGTGATGGTCAGGGTCGACCGGTCGTTCACGACGCCGGCGAGCGATGGTCCGATGTGCTCACCGTGCCGGATGCCGAGCAGGAGGCGAGCGGCGCCGTCGAGGGCGAGCTGGTGGACGAGCGTCGCCGACGCGTCATCGAGGAGCTGGGCGTCGTCCACCGCGAGCACGACCGGCTGTCCGTCGCCCATCTTCGCGATCGAGGTCGACGCTCGCCGGAGGAGCCCGACGATGCTGTCGGCGAGCAGATCGTCGATCGGGAGCAGCGGCGCCAAGGCACCGAACGGGATGGACGACGCCGAACGGGTGGCGGTGACTCGGGCGACGAACGCTCCCGCGCCGGTCGCCCGCGAGGCCACCTCGGCGATGAGGCGGGTCTTGCCGACGCCGGCGGGACCGCCGATCACCACGGCGCGCGCCGATGAGTCGAGGAGGGCATCGGGCACGCGCAGGAGCTCGTCCTCGCGCCCGACGATGGGCCACGAAGCGCTCAGATCGTGCACGAGGCTCTGGGTGCTCATGGCCAGGAGGTGGTTCAGCTCCCGGTGGAAGAGGCCCTCAGGCGGTGGGCGAGGGCGGTCATGATCTCGCGTGCCGCACTCGGAGCGTCGCCGAGCATCCCGGAGAACTCACGGGAGTCGATGACGATGACCGTCATCGGCGTGTCGGCGACGACGGTGGCCGAGCGGGTGCCGCCGTCGAGCAGCGCCACCTCGCCGAAGAAGTCGCCCGTGGTCATGGTCCCGACGGCTTCGCCCTCGATGGTGCAGGTCGCGGTGCCGTCGAGGATGACGAAGAACTCATAGCCACGGCGGCCCTCTCGGGTCAGCACGTACCCCGGTTCGACGCGGATCGAGGTGCCGAGCTTCGACACCGCCTCGAGCTCCTTCTTGCTGCAGCGGGCGAACACCGGCTGCTTCGCCAGCGACTCCAGTACCTGCTTCGATCCACCTCGGGCCATGCTCAGCCTCCTTCGTTCGGTTCTCGGCTGACCATATGAACGCCCGGGTGCGCGCGTCGTGAGCAGGACCTACTCACTGTCGTGGAGGCCGATCGCGCCCAGGACGGCGGCCAGCTCCTCTCGGCTGGCGACGCCGAGCTGCCGGTAGATGCGGTAGAGGTGGTTGTCGACCGTGCGCACGGACACGAAGAGCCGCCCCGCGATCTCCCGGCTCGACATCCCGCGGCCGGCGAGCACGGCGATCTCCTGCTGGCGGCCGCTGAGGGGCGGGGGCGCCTGCCGACGGGCCAGCCACGGCGGGTGCGCGTCGGGGCACCGAGCGTGCAGGCCAGCGGCGCGGGTGGCGGCGGCGATCGCCGCCGGACGCTCGCTCCGCCGGAGGTGGGCGGCGGCGGCCCGGTCGGCGGCCTCGGCGGCGTAGAGCAGGGCGCCCATCGTCTCGAAGCGGTCGGCGGCCTCGCCGAGCGCCACCGGGTCTTCGGCGGCGGCCGCCGCGGCATGGGCGGCGAACGCCGGGACCAGCGACGAGGTCGTCGCGACGGCGAGTCCGGCCAGGCGGTCGGCGACCGCCGCCGCACCACCGAACCGGATCGCCTCGTGGAGCGCCATCGCGGCCAACATGAGATGACCGTCGGCCACCGCCGCCTCGGCGGTGGCCACCAGCCCGTGCACGGCGTCGTCGGGGTGGGCGGTGCCCAGGAGGAGGAGCTTGGCGGTCTCCACGCGGGGCCAGAACAGCCGGAGCTCGGGGCGGTCGACCCTGCCCATCTCCTCGGCTGCGGCGTGGGCGTCGTCGAGGCGACCGCCGAGGACGTCGACGATGGTCAGCTCGGCCAGGCACCACGGCAGGTACCCGTTCCGATCGTGCTCCCGCAGGAGCTCGACACCCTCGACGAGGTGGCGACGGGAGGTCGCCACGTCTCCCCGTTGCTCGTGCAGGTGACCGATGGCGAGGGAGAGGGCGGCGATCCCGTCGTGGGTGCCCATATCGACGGCGAGGTCATAGATCACCCGGCCCGCATCGAGGGCGTCGTCGAGCTGGCCGTCGAGGGAGAGCGCGAGGAGCCGCACCGCCATGAGCGCGCCCGCCGCGATCGAGCTGACGGTCGGGTCGGTGAGCGCCACGCCGATGTTGTCGTCGACGACGCCGATGGCCTCGGTCGGTCGGCCTCGGAGGGCGAGCGAACCGGCGGCGGTCAGGGCGGCGTCGATGTGCGCATCGCCCCGGACCCCGCCGCGCTCGAGGATGGGGAGCGACGTGGCCAGGGCGGCGTCGATCCGCCCGCGGTACATGTCGAACATCCCGACGAGCGAGCCGATCGTGTCGCGCAGCGGCTGCGTCGTCGCATCCGGGAAGACCTCTTCGAGCGCGGCGAGGGCGCGCTCACCGGCGCCCAGCCCGAAGAAGAGGTTGGCGCTCCGGGACTGGGCGATCGCGACGCGGTTGCCGGGATCCGACTCGTGCTCGAGCGCTGCCCGCCACGCCAGGTCGGACTCCTCGATCCGGCCCTGGGCGCGGAGCGAGGAGGCGACCGCGCTCCACGCCCTCGGCTCACCCGCATCCACCGCCGACCGGGCGAGCCGTTCGGCGAGCTCGGCATCGAACCGGGCCTCCGCCTCGGCGGCTGCCGCGATGAGGAGCTCGGCGGTGGCGCCGCCGGGCCCCGCCTGGCGCCACAGCGCGATCCGCAGCAGATCCCCCCGTCGGCGGCCCCCGGCGGCCTCCACCGCGGCCGCCAGGCGGGCGCGGGTCCGATCGCGGTCCCCGCTGCTCATCGCGGCCGTCAGCAGCTCGCGATACAGGGGATGGACGAGGGAGGCCTCCTCCCGCCGGTCGTCGCGGCGGATGGTGATGAGCTCCTGGCGCTCGAGGGAGTCGACGACGTCGATGCCGACGAGCCGTTCGAAGATGTCGATGCCGAGCGGCTCACCGACCGCCAGCAGTCCCAGGGCCTCGCGATGCGTCGATCCGAGTGGTGCGAGGCGGGCGGCGAGCACGTCGTGGAGGCGGCGCTCACCGGAGAGCGGTCCTCGCCACCGCCACACGGCGCCGGGACGGGCGAGCGCGCCCGACGCGAGCCCGGCGAGGGCCAGCTCGTGGAGGTAGAGCGGGTTGCCGCGGGTCGCCGACCACAGGCGGTGCACCGTCGCGGGCTCGACCTCTCCGTTCAGCGCCGTCCGCAGGAGGGTGGCCGCGTCCCCCTCGTCGAGCTCGCCGATCGCGAACCGGGTGGTCAGATCGTCCTTCCAGAGGGCGACGACGGCGTCCGGGGGTTGGCCACCTGTCCGGAGGGTGGCGATCACGAAGACGTCACCCGAGGACGCCAGCTGGTGGACGAGCGTGGCCGACGCCGGGTCGAGGAGGTGGGCGTCGTCGACCCCGAGGACCAGCCGATGCTTGCGGGACCGGGCCCGCAGCGCGGCCGCGATGCGGCGGAGCAGGTCGAGCGGGGTGGCGGCGTCGATGCCGACGGGAAGCACGTGAC
Source organism: Acidimicrobiales bacterium (assembly GCA_035540955.1). Lineage (GTDB taxonomy): Bacteria > Actinomycetota > Acidimicrobiia > Acidimicrobiales > CADCSY01 > DATLFP01. The sequence goes on along the minus strand of DATLFP010000232.1, from coordinate 3,334 downwards.
CGAACGGCCCGAGCGGGAGGTCGCCGTTCGCCACGGTGGCCTGGGCCCACTCCGAGGGCCACCCCCGGCGCGCCAGCTGCTGGGCCGCGGTGCGCGCCAAGCGGGTCTTGCCCACCCCCGCGGGCCCGGTGAGCACCACGCCCGGGCGACCGGCCTCCGCCAACCCGAGCATCCGGGCGAGCAGGTCGTCGCGGCCGGTCAGCGGCCAGACGACCGTGGGCGCGGCGAAGCCAGGATCGCCGCCGTCTCGATCTCCGTCGTCCCTGCGCACCTGGACCCTCCCCTGCGTGGTGCGCTCGCTACGTATCCGTCACTTCGCCGTCCTCCCATGGTTTCCCTGCCGGAATTGAGCAAGTGGTGCTCACGACCTCACGCGCCGCGTTCTGCACGATGGGCGGGCACACACCCACTCGGGAGGACGAACATGCACAAGCTGCGGCGAGGACGGCGGACGCTGATCGCCCTCGCAACGATCATCACCGCGGCGGGGCTCGGCGGCGTCCAGGGGACGTCGGCGCAGACCGTCGTGCCGGGCACGGTCGACCTGACCGTCAGCATCGTGAGCAAGCCGGCTCTGGTGACGGCGGGGGAGGCGGTCCTCTACGAGGTCACCGTCGGTCAGGGCCTCGTGCCCACCGCCGGGACCCTCACGGTCACCGTGCCGCCCGGCTTTGCCATCATCGGTGCGCTGTCGGACTGCGGTGCCGACGGCGCCAGCCAGGCCACCTGCGCGGTGCCGGCCGCACCGGCGGTCTTCGAGGTGGCGGCCACCGCCCCGGCGACCACCGGGACGGGGACGGCCACCGCCACGGTGGCGGCCACCAACGACCCCTTCGACCTCGAGTACACGCCCAACAACACGTCGACGGCGCAGACCACGGTGCTCAACAACAGCGACCAGGTCGCCGGGGGCCTCGTCGAGGGCGGCGACTCGATCGAGCTGAACCTCGCCGACGGCCGCCGGTACCGGCTCGCGGTCCCCGCCGCCTACGCCGGGGTGATCGTCACCATCACCGCCGAGTCCGGCGCCGGCCGGACCTGTAGCGGCGGGGCCTGCGGCGACGGCTTCGGCGTGGTGTTCGACCAGTCGAACCCCACCTACCTGGCCGAGGACCCGCTGAACCCGCTGGTCGCCAACTTTACCTTCGGTGCGCTCGATCCGTGCCGGGGTCTGGGCAACAACTGCACCGGGCTGACCTACGCCAAGGACGTGAACGCCACCGTCCTGGTCGACATGCCGAGGTGCCCCGGCTCCGAAGGTGGCACCGCCGGCGACGGCACCGCCATCCCCGACCCCTGCCTCAACCGGAAGTACAAGGTCAGCGGGACGGTCTGGTTCGACGTGCGGCTCACGTCGGACGATCCGATCAAGCTGCCGCTCGCGAACATCGGCGGCTGATCGAGGCTCTTCAGCGTGCCGCCGTGGCGAGCGTCGCTCGCCACGGCGGTGCCGCGACCACACCGAGGGCCACGAAGATCCGGTCGCGCTCGGCGATGTCGTCGGCCGAGGGCTGGACGCCCGATGCGGCGGCGACGTCGACCTGGCCCTCGATGGCGAGGGCGACGTCGAACGGCGAGCGGATGGCAGCGGCGTGGCGGCGGCTCTCGGAGAGCTCGCCTCCTGCAGCCGCGAGGTCGCCCCGCCCGAAGTGGACGATCGCCAGCACCCGGCGGGCGATGGCCGTTGCCCTGGTGCCGCCGAGCGCTCGATCCCGGGCGATCACCTCGGCGGCGACGTCGGCGGCGACGTCGAGCTGGCCGACCCGGGCGCGGCACTCGGCGATCCGGGCGTCGATCTCGACGACGTAGGGGTCGAAGCCGCTGGCGAGCAGGACCGTGCGGGCCCGCTCGAAGTGGTCGATGGCCTCGTCCGGCTGCTCCCTGAGGGCGAGCACGCGCGCCCGGTGGCTCTGCTCGAACGCGAGACCGAGCCCGTGGTCCACCGATCGGAACAACGGGACGACGCTGTCCAGCAGCGTCTCCGCCCCGTCGAGCTCACCCTGATCGATCATGATCTCGGCCACGTTGAGCGTGCCGTAGCCGGCGTCGATGACGTCTCCTGCTCGCGTGCTCGCATCGCGCGCCCGCTCGTAGAGCGCTCGAGCCTCGCGCCAGCGCCCCTGGACGTATGCGTCGGTGCCGAAGTTGTTGAGCGCGACCGCCAGGTCGGCCAGCTGTCCGAGCTCCTCGTAGATCGACAGCGCCATGGCCGCGAGGTCGGGATCCGGCTCCTGGCCGAGCGCCACGTCGACACCGTTCAGCACCATGTACGCGCTGGCCAGCGCCCGCCGGTTCGATGACCGGCGCGCCTCCTCGATCCCGAGCTCGGCGAGTCGCCTCGCCGCTGCCGGCCGTCCCGAGAGCTCCTTGCACTGCGCAAGGAAGATGAGGAGGTCGGCCCGCACCGCCGCCGCCGCGTGGTCGTCGACGCCCTCGACCTCGCGGAGACCGCGCCTGAGCCATCGCTCGGTCGCACTCCCGCGTCCTTCGCGCTTCGCGACCCGCGCCTCCTTGAGGCACATCCGAGCGAGGCGTGCCGGCTGCGACCGGTTGTAGCGGCGCGCCTGGCGGTACGAGCGCTTCGCGGCATCGAGGGCACCGAGCATGGACTGGCGCTCGGCCAGGATGTGCCAGGCCTCACCGACCTCGGGATCGGAGAGGCCCGGAACGCGCGCGGCCACAGCCAGGGCGCGCTGCAGCAGCTCGACGGCCTCGACGTTCGCCCACTTCTCGCACGCCCGACCGGCGGCGATCTGGGCGTAGCGCCAGCACTTGTCGTGCTGACCGGCGTGGAGGAAGTGCAGCGACAGGATGCCGGCGTGCTCGTCGAGGACGGATCGGCGCTCGATGGCGGCGCCGGCGCGTGCGTGCAGTCGTCGTCGCTCGCGGAAGGGGAGCGACTCGTAGGCGACGTCGCGGATCAGCTGGTGACGGAACCGGAGACGGCCCCGGCCGTCGGGCACGCACAGCCACTGCAGGCGTGCCGACGTCGCTCGCGCGCCGGTCGTGGCGACGGACGGATCCTCCGCCAGCTCGGTGAGCAGCTCGAGGTCGAAGCGGCTGCCGAGCACCGCCGCGTGCCGGAGCAGGAGCCGATCGGCCGGCGGGAGCCGATCGATCTGGGCCGCCATCACCTCCTCGAGGGTCGGCGGGAGGGTCTCGGCGCCGCCGCCGCTGTCGAGCAGGGCGGTCAGGTACAGCGGGTTGCCGGCGGCCCGGGTGACGAGGATGTCCCGCTCGTGCGGCGGCAGCGGGGCGTCGCCGGTGGCGAGGTCGACCAGGGCCTTCATGTGCTCGTCGGCCAGCGCCGTCAGCCGCAGCGACGTGCTCTCGC
>DATLFP010000231.1:0-6643 GCA_035540955.1 Acidimicrobiales bacterium | reverse complement strand
CGGCCGGGCCCACCGCATGGCCGCCGAGAGCGACTCGGTCACGGTCCGCCACGCGTCGGGGTCCCACCCCTCGGCGGCGCCCGCGATGCTGAGGTCCTGGCGGATGTGGACGATGGCGGGCAGCGTCGCCAGCCCGAGGGCTCGCACCACCTCGCGGTCGGGATCGACGAAGGTGAGGAACTCCGCGGCGTACGGCCCGAGGAACTGCCGGGCCCCGATCTCGTCGCAGGTCACCGTGATCGCGACGCGGCAATCGGCCTCGTCGTAGACCCGCAGGATCCGGCCCACCGTCGGCAGCAGCCACGCGCTCTCGGCGGTGTAGGGGTCGAGCGCCACGGTCACGAGGTGGAATGTCGTGAGCCACTCCCGCAGCGTGTGCGGCTCCTCGCTCCGCAGCGACTTGAGGCTCAGTTCGGCGGGAGCGGCGTCGGTGACCATCGGGCGGGCAAGGTACCAAGCGGGCTCGCCGCGACCGAACTTCCCCCGGGCGGCAGCGCAGCCACGGGGGGTCGCTAGCGTGCGCGACGTGCACCCGATCGAGCGGCTGCGCTACGTCGCCCGGGCCGGGGCGGTCGATCCGGCGGTCCTCGTCCAGGAGTCGGTCGGCGCCCTCGCCGGCCTGGGCGAGGACCCCGGCAGCCTGCTCCTCTCCGTCCGCCGCCTGCTCGCCCGCCATCCGGCCTCCGGGCCGCTGTGGGCGCTCTGCGCGCGGATGCTGGTGAGCGCCGACGCCACGGCCGAGGGCTACCGGTTCGCGTCGGCGGTCGAGGACGACCCGACGCCGCGCGAGCTGGCCAAGGCCCTCCCCGACGACGCCCGCCTCACCGTGCTCGGGTGGCCCGACCTGATCGGCGAGGCGTTCCGGTGGCGGGGCGACGTCGAGGTGCTCGTGGTCGACGCCCGCGGAGAGGGCTCGTCCTTCGCCCGCCGGTTGCAGGCGGCCGAGATCGACGCGATCGACGTCGACGAGTCCGGCCTCGGCGCGGCGGCGGCGCGGAGCAGCGTCGTCGTGCTCGAGGCCTCGGCACTGGGCGAGAGCGGGTTCCTCGCCGTCCCCGGCTCGCTGGCGGCCGCCGCCGTCGCCCGCACCTTCGGCATCCCCGTGTGGGTGGTCGCCGGCGAGGGCCGCGTGCTGCCGCCGCCGCTTTGGGCCGCCGTCGTCGCCGCCCAGCCCGACGTCGACGCGTGGGGTGCCGCCGACGAGCACGTGCCGATCGAGCTGGTCGACGCGGTGGTGCGGCCGGCGGGCCTGGTCACCGCCGAGGAGGCGCTGGCCGCGCCAGACTGCCCATCCGCCCCCGAGCTCCAAGGAGACCCCCACCTATGACGCGCGCCAGCGAGCCCCACGCGCCGAGCAGGGACCGAGAGGCACGGCGCGCAGTCGCAGGGCCGGACGGCAGTCCGGCACGTCGGAGCGGCAAGCCCCTCGCGAGCGCCAGCGAGCCCCACGCGCAGAGCGGAGACCAAGAGACATGAGTCGCAGGGACCTGATCAAGATGACGCCGGCCGAGATCGACGAGTTCCTCGCCGGTCGCCACACGATGAACGTGGCGACGATCGGCCCCGATGGCCGGCCGCATCTCGTGGCGATGTGGTACGGGTTCTTCGCCGACGGGGCCCCCGGCTTCTGGACCTACGGGAAGAGCCAGAAGATCCGCAACCTCGAGCGCGACCCGCGCCTGACCTGCCTGGTCGAGACGGGCGCCGAGTACGCCGAGCTCAAGGGCGTCGAGATCGTGGCGACGGGGACCGTCCTCACCGATCGCGACGCGGTCATGGAGATCGGCCGCAGCGTGTTCGAGCGCTACACCGGCCCGTGGACCGACGCCGCCGCCCCCGCGGTCGAGCAGATGGGGGCCAAGCGCAGCGCGGTGCGCATCGAGATCGAGAAGCTCGTCACGTGGGATCACAGCAAGCTGGGGGGCACCTACTGATGGGCGAGCGCGTCGAGTTCGCGGCCAACGGCGGTCAGAGCAGCGGGTACCTGGCGCGGCCCGACCAGGGCGCCGGACTCGGACTGCTCGTGATCCAGGAGTGGTGGGGCCTCGTGCCGCACATCGAGGACGTGTGCGACCGGTTCGCGGCCGAGGGGTTCACGGCGCTGGCGCCCGATCTGTACCACGGCGAGACCGCGGCCGAGCCCGACGAGGCCGGGAAGCTGATGATGGCGCTCAACCTCGATCGGGCCGCCCAGGACCTCTCCGGCGCGATCGACTGGCTGGCGGCGAGCGACGCCGTCCGGGGCGACGGCGTGGGTGTCACCGGGTTCTGCATGGGCGGCGGGCTCGCCCTCGTGGTCGCCACCCACCGGCCCGACGCTGTCCGCGCCGTCGTGCCGTTCTACGGCGTGATCCCCTGGCCGCAGCTGCAGCCCGACTGGTCGAAGCTCGAGGCGCCCGTGCACGGGCACTTCGCGGAGCGGGACGCGTTCTTCACGCCCGCGAAGGTCCGCGAGCTCGAGCAGACGCTGCGCGATCTGGGAAAGGACGCCGACCTGCAGATCTACGACGGTGTCGACCACGGTTTCTTCAACGACACCAGGCCCGACGTCTACGACGAGACGGCGGCGAGCCAGGCCTGGACCCGCACCCTCGAGTTCCTCCGATCGAAGCTGGGCTAGGGCGATGGGCGAGGTGGGCGTCGTCGAGCGATACCTCGAGCTCGGGTTGCGGCTCGGCAAGCACATCGACGGCTTCGTCGACGCGTACTTCGGGCCCGGCGACATCAAGGCGAGGGTCGGCGCCGAGCCCCCCGACCCGCCGGCGAAGCTCGCCGCCGACAGCAAGCGCCTGCTGGCCGACATCGACGACGCCGACCTCGACGCCAGCCGTCGCCACTTCCTCCGCGGTCAGGTGCAGGGTCTGCGCACGACGGCGCGGAAGCTCGCCGGCGACCCGATCGGCTACTACGACGAGGTCGAGACGAGCTACGGCGTGCGTCCGCAGAAGGTGCCCGAGGACGTCTTCGCCGAGGCTCACGCCCGGCTCGACGCCACGCTGCCGGGCACCGGACCGCTGGCCGAGCGGCTCAACGCCTGGCGGGAGACCCAGATCGTCCCGACCGACACGCTGCGGGCCGCGGTGTCCTCGATCGCCGAGGACCTGCGCGAGCGCACCGGGCGGCAGTTCGGCCTCCCCGACGGGGAGCGCGTCGAGTTCGACCTCGTCACCGACCAACCGTGGTCGGGCTTCAACTACTTCCTCGGAGACCTGCGCAGCCGCGTGGCGATCAACACCGACCTCCCGGTCCTGTCGAGCAGCCTCGCCCACCTGGTCGCCCACGAGTCCTATCCCGGGCACCACACCGAGCACTGCCGAAAGGAGGTCGGCCTGGTGCGTCGGCGCAAGCAGCTCGAGGAGACGATCTTCCTGGTCGGCACCCCGCAGTGCCTGATCGCCGAGGGCCTGGCCGACCTCGGCCTCGAGGTCGTCGTGTCCGGCGATCACGACGAGCGGGCCGCCTTTGCCGCCGGGCACCTCGAGCCGCTCGGCGTCCCCTACGACACCGACGTCGTCGCGACCGTGTCGAAGGCGAGCGACGGCATGGGGTACGTGCGGGGCAACGTCGCCATCCTCCTCCACGAGGAGGGGGCCGACGTCGACGACGCCATCGCCTACCTCGAGCGGTGGAGCCTGCTCCCGCCCAAGCGGGCCGAGAAGGCCGTCGAGTTCCTCACCGATCCGACGTGGCGGGCCTACATGACCTGCTACGTCGAGGGCCTGCCGCTGTGCCGGGCGTTCGTCGGGGGCGACCCCGCCCGCTTCGAGCGCCTCATCACCGAGCAGCTCACGCCCGACCAGCTCGCCCCCGCCTGATCGGCCACGTTCGACGGTCCGGCGACGGGGGTACCCCCGCGCCATGGACTGCAACGACCTGATCATCGCCGACCACAACCGGTGCCGCGGGCTGTTCTCGCGCTGGAAGTCGGCCAACGAGCGGGACGACCTGGAGTCGATGAAGCTCGTCACCGCGAAGATCGTCGAGGAGCTCCTCATCCACATGGCGGTGGAGGAGAACGTCTTCTACCCGGCGATCCGGGGGGAGTCCGAGGAGATCGACGACACCGTGTTCGAGGGCGTCGAGGAGCACCACGTCGGCAAGGTCCTCGTCGAGGAGCTCGCCGGGATGGAGCCCGCCGGTGAAGAGTGGATCGCCAAGGTGAAGGTGCTGATCGAGGTCACGCAGCACCACATGGACGAGGAGGAAGCCGACATGCTCCCCGCCGTCCGCTCCAAGACCAGTGCCGACCAGCGCCACGCGCTCGGCGAGCGCATCGCCACCCGCAAGGTCGCCCTCGGGGCCCCGCCCCTGGAGGAGGCCCTCGACCTGACGATGGAGGAGCTGAAGACCAAGGCGAAGGAGCAGGAGATCCCGGGCCGGTCCAAGATGAACAAGGACGAGCTGGCGGCGACGATCGATCCGAGGGGTTGATCGTCGATTCCCTGGCACCTGGATCGCCTCGGTAGCGTTTCCGCCCATGTCCGCACGCTCACGCGACCTCCCGCGCCGGTCCTGCCTGTCGGTCCCCGGCTCCAGCGAGAAGTTCCTCGCCAAGGGCCCGACGATCCCGGCCGACATGACCTTCCTCGATCTCGAGGACGCGGTCTCACCGCTGGAGAAGGAGGCGGCGCGGCCGAAGGTCGTGCAGGCCATCCGCGAGCTCGACTGGGGCGATCGGGTCCTCTGCGTGCGGGTCAACGACTGGTCGACGGAGTGGACGGCGTTCGACGTCATCGAGGTCGTCGGCAACGCCGGCGAGCGGCTCGACGAGATCATGCTCCCCAAGGTGCAGGACGCCGCGCAGGTGGTCGCCCTCGACCTGCTGCTCACCCAGGTCGAGAAGAAGGCCGGCTTGCCCATCGGACACATCGGCATCGAGGCGCAGATCGAGACGGCGCGCGGGCTGATCAACGTCGACGAGATCTGCGCGGCGTCGCCCCGGCTCGAGACGATCATCCTCGGTCCGGTCGACTTCTCGGCCGACATGCAGATGCCGTCGCTGGCGGGGGGCCTCCAGATCCCCGAGTACCCGGGCGACTACTTCCACTACGTCTTCATGCGGATCCTGATGGCGGGCCGGGCCAACAACCTCCAGGTCATCGACGGCCCCTACGTGAAGGTGCGCGACCCCGAAGGCTTCCGCGACTTCGCCACCCGCACCCAGATCCTCGGCTACGACGGCAAGTGGGCCCTGCACCCCGACCAGGTGACGATCCTCAACGAGGTCTTCTCCTGCAGCCAGGAGCAGTTCGACAAGGCGTGGGACGTGCTCGACGCCTACGAGAAGGCGACCACCGAGGGCGACCGCAAGGGCGCGGTGATGTTCGGCGACGAGATGATCGACGAGGCGTCGCGCAAGGTGGCGAGGAAGATCGTCATGCGCGGCGAGCGCGCCGGGCTGGCGCGGTCGGCCACGTAGGCGGTACCGCGTGACGGCCGCCGCGTACGAGGCGGCGGGCGGCGAGGTGATCGACGTCGTGATGCCGGCGCGCGACGAGGCGCCGACCATCGCCCGCAACGTCGCCGCGGCGCGCGCCTGTCGGTTCGTCCGGGAGGTCATCGTGGTGGACGACGGCTCCCGGGACGACACGGGCGGCGAGGCGGCGGCGGCCGGGGCCAAGGTCGTGCGCCGTGACGGATCGGCGGGCTCGAAGGCGCTGGCGATGGCGGCCGGCGTCGCCGCCAGCGACGCCGGCGCCATCCTGTTCGTCGACGCCGACTGCACCGGTCTGACCGCCGAGCACCTGGACGCCATCGTCCGCCCGTACGTCGAGGGGCGGGCCGTCATGTCGATCGGCGCCTTCGACTACGGCTGGTTCTGGAACCCGATGGTCGTGCGCTGGCCGCCGCTGTCGGGGGAGCGGATCGTGCCCCGGTGGGTGTTCGAGGCGATCCCCGAGGACAAGCTCGCCGGCTACACGATCGAGGTTCGGATCAACGAGGTCATCGCCGAGCGCCACCTGCCGACCACAGTGCGGACGATGCGGGGCGTGTCGCACCGCACCAAGCGCGACAAACACGGCGCCGTCGAGGGCTACAAGCGGACCTACTGGATGTACCGCGAGCTGCTCCGCATGCTCCGGCCGGTGGGCGACGTGCGGTGGCGGACGTACTGGTTCTACCTGCGCAACCTCACGGTGGAGCGGGGCTGAGAGCACGCCCCACCGGCCCCGATGAGCGGTTCGGGCGCCCAGCGGGCATGCTGGTGGCACGGCCCGTCCACAAGGGGCGAGCCGAAACGAGAAGAGACAGTGAACATGGCAACCGGAACCGTGAAGTTCTTCAACGCAGAGAAGGGCTTCGGCTTCATCTCCCGCGAGCAGGGCGATGATGTCTTCGTCCACTTCAGCAACATCCAGGGCGAGGGCTACAAGTCGCTCGACGAGGGCCAGCGCGTCGAGTTCGACGTCGCTCCCGGCCGCAAGGGCGAGGAAGCCCAGAACGTCCGCGTCATCTGACGCGCTCGTCTGACGGAGCCGCCGGCCCTGTGCCGGCGGCTTCTTCGCGTCCCGACCCCGAAAAACCCGAACCTTGTCGCGCTGACCGGCCAGAGCCGGGCGAACGCGACAGAGTTCGGGGTGTGCGGGTCGCGGTGGTGGGGGGCGGGGTGATGGGGGCGGCGACGGCGTGGCACCTGCAGGGG
>DATLFP010000230.1:0-17379 GCA_035540955.1 Acidimicrobiales bacterium | reverse complement strand
CCCGCCGGGCGCCGTGCTCCAGGCGCAGCGGGGCCCGCAGCAGCGGGCCGGCGGCGGCGGCCGTGGCGCCGTCGCCCTCCGCCCAGTGCGGCTGCCCGCCGTCGATGCGGCCGCCGAAGCGGGCCGGCGCGGAGAACCAGTCGACGCCGTCGCCCCAGGCGTGGCGCCGCCACCCGTACCCGTCGAGGGCGACGGTCTCCACCTCCCGGCCGGCGCCGACCAGGATCTCGCCGTGCACGGCGCAGGGCTGGGCGTAGGCGGGCTCGCCGCCGTGGAGGCCGCCCACCGCCTCCCACTCCAGGTCGAGCCCGAGACCGGTCCGGTCGCCCCGCTCCTCGCCGAGGGCCTCGTCGGGGTCGTCCAGGGCCACGCCGAACGCCTCCAGGCCCAGGCTCCAGTGGTCGAAGGGGGTCTCGCAGTTGACGTCGGCCCACAGGCTGTCGGCCCGGATCTCCCGCGACGTGGGCGACCGGGGCGCGGCCACGTCCAGATCGCGCACCAGGAGGTAGGGCCGGCGGCGACCGACGAGCGCCGCCCAGTACCAGGCCACGCGGGACGGCCAGATGGTGAGGCCGACGAACCCGGCGAGGCCGGCGTCGGGGGTGAAGAAGTCGAACGACCACGACTCGGGCCGGCCCGGGTGGCGGCGCTCCCAGTCGGGGTCGGGTCGGTCCATGGCGGCGCGGATGGTAGGAGACTGGAGCCATGGGACGCGAGTACGACGCCATCGACGACCGGATGGCGGCGTTCCTCGCCGCCCAGCCGGTCTTCTTCGTCGCCACCGCGCCGCTCGCCGCCGACGGCCACCTGAACCTCTCGCCCAAGGGCCTGGCCGGCACCTTCACCGTCGTCGACCCGTCGACCGTCGCCTGGCTGGACCTCACCGGCAGCGGGATCGAGACCGTCGCCCACCTCCGGGAGAACGGCCGCATCGTGGTCATGTTCTGCGCCTTCGAGGGCCCGCCGCGCATCGTCCGCCTCCACGGCCGGGGCGAGGCCGTGCTGCCGGGCGACGACCGCTTCGACCGCCTCGTCGCCGCCTTCCCGCCTCATCCCGGGACCCGCTCGGTCGTCCGGGTCGAGGTCCACCGCATCGCCGATTCGTGCGGCTACGGCGTCCCCGTCATGCGCTACGAGCGCGACCGGTCGCAGCTCGACGAGTGGGCGCGGCGCAAGGGCGAGGAGGGCGTCGCCCGCTACCGGGCCGAGAGGAACGCCGCCAGCCTCGACGGCCTCCCGGGTCTCCCCGGGCGCTGACGGCGGCCGCCTGGGCGGCCGACTTGGCTGGCGGCGGTGGCGGCGGTAGAACCGGTACGTGGCGGCGTACCTGTCGGCGGCGTGGTTCGAGGACGTCAACCGCGCCGCCCGCGCCGGCGAGAGGCTGGCCGGCGCCACCGCCGGCGCCCGGGTCACCATCCAGCAGGTCGTGACGGGCGGCCCAGCGGGCGACGTCCGGTACTGGGTCCGGGTCGACGACGGCGTGGTCGAGGCGGGGCCGGGAGCGGTGGAGGCGCCCGACGCCACCGTCACCCAGTCGTACGGGACGGCGGTGGCGGTCAGCCGCGGCGAGCTCTCCGTCGAGCACGCCCTGTTGGAGGGTCGGGTGCGGCTGTCGGGCGACGTGTCGGCGCTGGTCCGCCACGCCGCCGCCCTCGGCGAAGTGGCGGCCGCCTTCGGCGAGGTGCGCGACCGCACCGCCTACGGGTAGGAGGCCGGCGTGCCGACCACCCGCCCCCGCGTCCCCGGGTGGCACCCCGATCCCGAGGACCCCTCGTTCCTTCGCCACTGGGACGGCCGGCGTTGGGGCCGCGAGCGCCGCCCCCGGCCGTCGTGGGCGCCGCTCACGCCGGGCATGGCGACGAGGGCGCCGCTCGCCTCCGGCCCGGGCCCCGGCGAGGGCCAGGGGACCGGCGGCGCCGGCGGCGGTGGTGGCGGCGGTGGTCCTGGCGGCGGTGGTTCTGGCGGCGGCTCGGGCGGGGGCTCCCCGTCGGCGCGGGTGCGGCGATGGGGCCTGGTGGCCGGCGCCGCCGTCCTGGTCAGCCTCGCGATCATCGGCCTGTCGGTGTGGCTGAGCGGCGGGCCCGACATCCCGCCCCGGTCGGTCGCCGACCTCCAGTTCACCAACCGGGCCGAGGCGGTGTGCGCCGAGAAGCTCCCGCCGCTCCGGGCCGCCCGCCCCGAGCAGCGGGAGGACAGCGGCACGCCCGCCCAGTTCGCCGCCCGCATCGACCGGGCGGCCGAGGGGCTCGAGGCGGTCGCGCGGGACCTGCGGGCCCTGCCCGTCGCCGCCCCCGACGCCGCCGCGGTCGACGGGTGGCTCGACGACTGGGAGGCCTATGTAGCCGTCGGCCGGGGCTACGCCGATCGCCTGCGGGCGGGCGACGACGAGTCGACCGCCGAGGTCGAGGCCGAAGGCACGCGGCTGTCGAGGAGCATCTTCGTCTTCGCCCGCTCCAACGGCATGCCGTCGTGCGCACTCTGAGCGGCGTGGACGGAGTCTGGCCGGCCGCTTGAAGGCTCCTCCCGGAGTTGTTAGGGTCCCCTAACATGAAATGTAAGGGTGGCCTTCAAACAAGCCTGGCGTCGCTCACGCTCGTCGGGCTCCTGGCGGCGTGCGGCGGCGACAGCGACGGCGGCGCGGGAGCCGCCGGCAGCGAGGCGGCGGGCATGCGAACGGTCGAGCACGCCATGGGGAGGACCGACGTCCCCGCCGATCCGGAGCGGGTGGTGGTGCTGGACTCGTCGTTCCTCGACGCCGCTCTGGCCCTGGGTGTCACACCGATCGGCGCGACGGAGGCGTCCGCCGGCTTCGGGATGCCGGCATACCTGGCGGACAAGGTTCCCGACATCGAGGTCGTGGGCCTCACCGACGAGCCGAGCCTCGAGGCGGTCGCGGTGCTGAAGCCGGATCTCATCCTGGGAGCGAAGGTGCGTCACGAGCAGCTCTACGAGAAGCTGTCCGGCATCGCCCCGACCGTCTTCAGCGAGTCGTCCGGCACCAACTGGAAGGACGGCCTTGCCGTCACGGCGGACGCGCTGGGCGCAGAGGACGAGGCGGCCGAGCTGCTCGGCGCCTACCAGGCTCGCGCCGAGGACGTCGGCCAGAGGGTCGGTGCTGCCGGCAAGCGCCTGTCGATGGTCCGCTTCCTGCTCCCCGACGAGATCCGCATCTACGGGCCCAGGACGTTCTCCGGCTCGGTCCTCACCGACGTCGGCTTCGACCTCGGCGACCACGACTGGGACGAGTACTCGATGGCCTACATCAGCGCCGAGCAGCTCGGCGCCGTCGACGCCGATGTGGTGTTCGCGACCTCCTACGGCGGCACCGACTCGGCCGACTTCAAGGCGGCGTTCGGCCCCGTGGAGCCGCTCTGGAAGACCGTCCCGGCGGTCGCCGAGGGCCGCCAGCACTGGGTCGAGGACGACATCTGGATGCTCGGCATCGGGCCCAACGGCGCTGGCCTGATCCTCGACGACATCGACAAGACCCTCGCCACCTGACCGTCGGTCCCCCGTGAGCGCTGGCGGGCTGCTGCGCGGGCTGCTGCGCGACCAACGTCGAGCGGTGGCCGCCGGGGCGGCATCCGGTGTCGTGTGGATGGTCGCCCTGGCCGCGGTCCCGCTCGTCATCAGCCGCGCCGTCGACGACGGTGTGGTCGGTGGGGACGGGGGCCGGCTGGCGATCTGGCTGCTGGTGATCGCCGGCGTGACGGCGGTGCAGGTCGTCGCCGGCGGGGCGCGGCACTGGCTCGCGTGCCGCCTGTACTACGGCACGACCGCCGAGGTGTCGGGCCGGGTGACGGCCCGGGTGTCGGACCCGTGTGGGGGTGTCGACGACCGTGCCGGCGACCTGGTGTCGCTGGTGACGTCGGACGCCCCGCGTGTCGGCGCGGTCGCCGATCTCTGCTGCCGGGGCACCGGTGCGGTCGTCGCCATCGTGGGCGTGGCGGCGGTCATGGTAACGATCTCCCCACCGCTGGCCGCCGCTGTCCTCGCCGCCATCGCCGTGCTGGTCTCCATGACCGTCCCGTTGCTCCGGCCGTTGGAGCGCCGGGCGACGGACGAACAGCGGGCGCGGGCGGTGGTGGCGACGGCGACCGCGGACCTCATCTCGGGCCACCGGGTGCTGCACGGCCTCGGCGCGGTCGCTGCCGCCAGGAGGCGGTTCGCGACGGTCAACGACGCGGTACGCACGACTGCCTCGGCCACCGCCGGGGTCCAGGCGGCACTCGAGGGGCTCGCCGTGGTCCTCCCCGGCGCCCTGCTCGCCATCACCGTCGCCGTGGGAAGCGCGCTCGTCGCCGACGGTTCCCTTACCGTCGGGCAGTTGGTCGGGTTCCTCGCCTACGGCCAGTTCCTGCTGACCCCCGTCGCAACGTTGGTCGAGGTGGGTGACGTGTGGACGCGCGGTGTGGCGTCCGCCGCTCGCGTGGTGGGCGTGCTGCACCGGCCGGCGCCGGTCGGCGACGACCCGGCTGGTGCCCCGCTGGAGCCGGACCCGGCGTCACCGGCGATCGCCGTCGTGGGCGCGGCGTCGGTCGACGGCTCGTTGGCCTGCTGCACGCTGGCGGTGGACTGGGGTGAAGTCGTGGCCGTCGCCGCCCCCGAGAGCCGTGCCGCCCGGGCGCTCGCCGGCCTGTTGGCCCGGGAGCACGACCCCGCCGCCGGGGCGGTGCTCGTGGGCGGCGTCGACGTCAGGACCGTCCCGCTGGCCGATCTGCGCCGGGCTGTCGTCGTCGCCCATGGCGACGGTCTCCTGCTCGACGAGACGGTCCGGGGCAACGTCGCCTTCGGGCGGCGGAGCGCCGATCCGTCGCTCGACGACGCCGCGATGGCCACGGCGGCGGTGGACGAGGTCGTCGAGCGACTGCCGTTCGGGGCGGACACCCGGGTCGGTGAACGCGGGAGGTGGTTGTCGGGTGGCCAGCGCCAGCGCGTCGGCCTGGCGCGCGCGCTCGCCGCGGAGGCGCCGGTCCTGGTGCTCGTCGACCCGACGAGCGCGGTCGACGCCCACACCGAACGGGCCGTGATCACCCGGTTGGTGAACGCCCGGCGCAGCTCGCAGCACGCGACGCTCCTCATCACATCGAGCTCGGCGGTGCTCGGGGCGGCTGACCGTGTGGTGCGCATCGACGGGAGCAGGGCGGTGGCGGGCACGGCGGTGGTTCCCCGTTGAGCGCGCCGGCTCTGGCGCGGGCGCTGCTGCGGGAACGCCGAGGCCGGGCCGCAGGCGTGCTGGCGGCGTACCTGTCCGCCGCCGCGGCTGGCCTCGGTGGGCCGCCGTTGCTCGGCGGGGCTGTCGATCGCATCGCCGCCGAGAGGGGCGTCACGGCGGTCCTGGCCGCCTTCGTCGCCGTGACCGGCCTGGCGTCGGTGCTGACGTGGCTCGCCGGCCTGGCGGGCGCACGCCTGAGCGAGGACCTTCTCGCCGACCTGCGCCGGCGCGTCACCGACGCGATCACCGGCCAGCCGGTGAGCGTCGTCGAGCAGACGGGGACGGGGGAGTTGTTGACGAGGGCGACGGCCGACGTCGAGGCGATCTCCCTCGCACTCCGGCAGGGTGTGCCGTGGCTGCTGATCTCGGTCCTCACGGTGGCGCTGACGGCGGTGGCGCTGCTGCTCGTCGCACCCCTGCTCGCCGCCGTGTCGCTGGTCGGGGCCGTTGCCGCGGCACCGGCGGTGTGGTGGTACCTCCGGCGGTGCGGGCGCGTCTACGGGATCGAGCGGGCGGCCAACGCCCGGCGGGTGTGCACGTTCCACGACGGCGTGGTCACCGCCCCGCTCACCCGTGCGTACGGGCGGACCGACGATCGGCGCGCCGGGCAGGCGCGCGCCGATCGCGCCTGGTTCGACGCAGCCATGGCGGGCGCTCGGCTGCGGGTCGTGGCGCGCTCGGGGGTTACGGTGGGCGTCGCCGTGGCGCTCGCCGGAGTCGTCGCCGTCGGCGCCGTCGGCGTCGGCGCCGGCGACCTGACGGTCGGTTCGGTCACCACCGCGGTGCTGTACCTGCTGCGGGTGGTCGAGCCGATCGAGGTGCTGATCCACCAGCTCGACGAGCTGCAGACGGCGCGGGCCGCCGCGTCGCGAGTCGCCGACACCATCGTCACCGGGGCACTCCCGGTCGCTGCTCTCGCTCCCCGGTGCGCCACTCGGCCCTTCGACGGGCGCGTACGGGCGAGCGGCGTGCGCTTCGCGTACGTCCCCGGCCACGAGGTGCTGCACGACGTCGATCTCGCCGTCGCGCCGGGTGAGCACGTCGCCCTGGTCGGCCCGAGCGGCGCGGGGAAATCGACCCTGGCGCGGATCCTCGCCGGCGTGCACCCACCGGACGAGGGCTCGGTCGAGGTCGGAGGTGTCGATCTGCGGTCGCTCGATCCCGCCACGCTGCGACGGTGGGTCGTCATGCTCGAGCAGGAGGACCACGTCTTCGCCGGCTCCGTCGCCGACAACCTGCGGCTCGTGGCCCCCGATGCCGGCGACTCGGCGCTCGTCGCCGCGCTCGACGCGGTGGGCGCAGCCTGGGTCGACGACCTGGCCGACGGCATCGACACCGTGCTCGGGGCCGGCAGACGGTCGCTCCCCCCGGTGCAGGCGCGCCAGGTGGCGCTGGCCCGCGTGCTGCTGGTCGACCCCGCCGTGGTGGTTCTCGACGAGGCCACCGCCGGCTTCGACGCCGGGAGCGCCCGGTCCGCCGCGCTCGGACTGGACGCCGCCCTGGCCGGGCGGACCGTCATCTCGGTGTCGCACCGTCTCGATGCCGCCCGCCGGGCCGACCGCATCGTCGTCGTGATGGACGGGCGCATCGCCGAGGCGGGCAGCCACGACGAGCTCGTGGGCACCGGCGGCGAGTACGCGTCCCTGTGGCTCGCCTCGTCGGCACCCGTCTGACTGCTGCGAGGAGACGCGGAGTGGAGTACCCCCCGTCCGCACGAGGCGCCCCGGCGTACGACGCGGCCGCGCTCCCCGGCCCGGTGCTGGCCGCGATCGCGGCCCTCGACCGGCCGGCGAACGCCTACCTCTACGACCCGAGCGTCGCCGCGTGCCAGGCAGCCACGCTGCGCTCGGCGCTGCCGTCGTGGGTCGACGTCTTCTACGCGGTGAAGGCCAACTCGTTCCCTCCCGTCGTCGACGCCCTCGCCGCGGTGGTCGACGGGTTCGAGGTCGCATCGGCCGCCGAGGCGCACCAGGCACGCGAAGCGGCCGCCCGGGCCGGTCGCGCCCACCGGGCGGTGGCGAGCGGCCCCGGCAAGAACGAGGTGCTGCTCCGGGCGCTGGTCGACGCCGGCATCGAGACGGTCAACGTGGAGAGCCGCCTCGAGTTGGAACGGGTGGCGGCGATCGGGCGCGAGCGGGGCATACCGGTGCCGGTGGCGGTGCGCGTGAACCCGGCCGGCGTCGAGGTCTGCGGCGCGCTGGCGATGGGCGGCGGGGCCACACCGTTCGGCGTCCCCGAGGAGGACGTGCCCGCCATCCTCGAGCGCGCCCGGTGCGACCCCGGCGTCGACGTCGCCGGCTTCCACGTCCACGCCGTGTCCGGCAACCTCGACGCCGCCGCCCACGTGGCCTACGTCCGGTGGTGCCTCGAGTGGAGCACGGCGACGGCGGCCGCCGCCGGCATCGAGCTGCGGCTGGTGGACGCCGGCGGCGGCCTCGGCGTGGCGTTCGGGGGCGGGGACCCCTTCGACGTCGACGCCTTCGCCGGTGGGGTCAGGGACCTGCGCCCACCGGACGGGCTCCGCCTGGCGATCGAGCCGGGTCGCTGGCTGGTCGCCGAGTGCGGCTGGTACGTGGCCGAGGTGGTCGACGTCAAGCACAGCCGCGGGACGTGGTTCGCCGTCGTGCGCGGTGGCATCAACCAGTTCATGCTCCCGGCGTCGTGGGACATCGTCCACCGCTTCGCAGTGGTGCCCGTCGACGGCTGGGACGTCCGCGCGGACCGGCCCGAGGTCACGCACGACCTCGTCACGATCGTGGGAGAGCTCTGCACCCCGGAGGACGTGCTCGCCCGTGACGTGCGAGTCGACCGCCTCCGCGCCGGCGACGTCCTCGTGTTCCCGCAGGCGGGCTCCTACGGCTGGGAGTTCGCGCTGCACCACTTCCTTCAGCACCCGGTCCCGCCTCGTCTCGCCGTAGACATTAGTTAGGTTTGCCTAATACTTGACAGTAGGCAAACCTAACGAGTTAGCTGCCGCCATGGCGATGACCCCCCTTGCGCCTCGGCCCGCGCGCCCCACTCCTGTCGGCATCCTCGAACGGCAAGCGGCCCGCGAGTCATCCGCTCGCACGTATGCGCGGTCCTTCCCGATCGTCCCCGTGCGGGCACAGGGAATGACCGTCGTCGGTGCGGACGGCCGCCGGTACCTCGACTGCCTGTCCGGCGCCGGAGCCCTCGCGCTCGGTCACAACCACCCGGGCGTGGTGGCGGCCATCCGTTCGATGCTGGACCGCGAGGCGCCGCTGCAGGTGCTCGACGTGGCCACACCCGAGCGGGATGCGTTCGTCGGCGAGCTCCTCGCCACGCTGCCCGAGCCCCTGGCGACCCGCGGCCGCGTGCACTTCTGCAGCCCGGCCGGCACCGATGCCGTCGAAGCGGCCTGGAAGCTCGTGCAGTCGGCGACGGGCCGCTCCGGCCTCCTCGCCTTCACCGGCGCGTACCACGGCCAGTCGGCCGGTTCCCTCGCTGCCACCGCCAACGTCGCCATCAAGGCGCCGGTGCGGGGGGTCGTGGCCGACGTGACGCGCCTGCCGTTCCCGTACCGCCTCCGGTGCCCGTTCGGGCTCGGCGGCGAGGTGGGTGACCGGGTCGCCGCCGACTTCGTCCAGCGGCTCCTCGACGATCCCTCCGGTGGTGTCGTCGCGCCGGCGGCCATGGTGGTGGAGCCCGTCCAGGGCGAGGGCGGCGTCGTGCCGGCGCCCGACGCGTGGCTGCGAGCCATGCGCACGATCACCGCGGACCGCGGCATCGCCTTCATCGCCGACGAGGTGCAGACCGGCGTCGGCCGGACGGGCGCCATGTGGGCCGTCGGACACAGCGCCGTCGTCCCCGACGTGCTCGTGCTGTCCAAGGCGGTCGGCGGGGGCCTGCCGCTCGCGCTCATCGTCTACCGGGAGGAGCTCGACGGCTGGGCGCCGGGCGCGCACACCGGGACGTTCCGGGGCAACCAGCTGGCGTTCGCCGCTGGCGCGGTGACGCTGCGCGTGGTGCGGGAGGAGGGGCTGGTCGCCCGCGCCGCCGTCGTCGGCGAGCGCATCCTCGCCGAGCTCCGGACGCTCCAGGCCACCGAGCCGACGATCGGCGACGTCCGCGGCCGCGGGCTGATGATCGGCCTGGAGATCGTCGACCCCGACGGCGAACCCGACCGTTGCGGCGCCCGGCCGCCGGCGCCGGCCGTCGCCCGGGCGATCCGGCGCGAGTGTCTGGCCCGTGGCCTCATCGTCGAGCTCGGCGGACGGGACGACTGCGTCGTCCGGTTGCTGCCCCCGCTGACGATCAGCGACGCCGAGGCCACCGCGGTGCTGGACCGACTCGCATCGAGCATCGCCGCCGCCAGCCCGGCCCGCCGGGCGGCGTCGTGACACCCGACGCAGCCCTGGGCACGCCGGCCGCGCTCCGGCCGTTGCTCACCGTCGCCCTCGACGCCCTGGCCGTCGGAACCCGCGCCCGCGGTGGCCCGGTCCCGGCAGCGGGGCCGGACGTGGTCGCCCGGCGCGTCCGCGCCGCCTTCGGCGGCCGCGTCCTCCCCGAGGACGGCGCCGGCGCGTGCGAGGCACTGGCCACCCTCGTGGAGGCGCTGGCGTGGGGCGCTGCCGATCCCCTCGACGCCCGCTGCGCCGCCCATCTCCATTGCCCGCCGCTGGCCGTCGCCGTCGCCGCCGACCTCGCCGTCTCCGCCCTCAACCAGTCGCTCGACTCGTGGGACCAGGGGCCCTCGGGCGTCGCCATCGAGGCCTCGGTCGTGCGCGAGCTGGCCGAGCTCGCCGGGCTCCCCCCGCACGCCGGCGGCAGCATCACGTCGGGGGCCACCGAGTCGAACCTGATGGGCGTGCTGCTCGCCCGCGACCACGCCGACGGCGAGCTCACCGTCGTGTGCTCGGGTGCGGCCCACTTCTCCGTGCGCCAGGCCGCCCGCGTCGCCGGGCTCTCCGACGCAGCGGTCGTGACCGTTCCCGTGGACGACGGCGACCGCATGGACGCTCCCGCCCTGGACGCCGCGCTCACCTCGCTCGGCGGCCGTCCAACAGCCGTGGTCGCCACCGCCGGGACGACCGACCTCGGCGCCGTCGACCCGCTGGTCGCCGTCGCCGGGATCGCCCGACGGCACCGAGCCTGGCTGCACGTCGACGCCGCCTACGGCGGTGGCGCGATGTTCTCCGAGCGGCTGCGCCCGGTGCTCACCGGGCTCGACAGGGCCGACTCCGTCGCCCTCGATCTCCACAAGCTCGGCTGGCAACCGGTGCCCGCCGGCGTGTTCCTCGCACGCGACGCCGCTCTGCTCGATCCGCTCCATCGCCGCGCCGCGTACCTCAACCCCGTGGACGACGAGGAGGCCGGCTATCGAGGTCGCCTCGGCCAGTCGCTCCGGACGACGCGGCGCCCCGACGCGTTCTCCATCGCCGTCACCATGCGTGCCCTCGGCCGGCGAGGCGTCGGCGAGCTGGTCGACCGTTGCCACTCGCTGGCCTGGCACGCCGCCGACCGGCTCCGCTCCGACGATCGCTTCGAGCTCGCCGCCGATCCGGTGCTGACCACGGTGGTGTTCCGCTACATCGCCGCCGGCACCCACCGTGACCCCGACACGACGAACGCCGCGTTGCGCCGGCGCCTGCTCGACGAGGGCGCGGCCGTGATCGGGCGGACCGAGTGGCGCGGCCGGACGTGGCTCAAGCTCACGCTCCTCAACCCGCACGCGTCGACGGACACGATCGACCGCCTCATCGACGTCATCGCGGCCGCCGGCGCCGCCGAGCTGACGCGGGAGGCGGTCGCGTGAAGGGGACCGCACTGCCCGCCGGTCCCGTGACCGCCGCCGCTGACCACGCCGTGGTCGAGACGCTGCTCCGGTGCTGGGTGCGCGAGCACGGCATCACCGTCGGGGGCGGCGAGGTGTCGCTCGAGGTCCGGGCGGGGACGATCACCGTTCCCGTCACGGTGGCGTCGGCCACCGGGTGGCATCGCTTCGGGTCGCCGACCCTGGACGGGGCGACGGTCGGTCCCGAGGGACTGGTCGCGGTCCTCGCCGACGACCTCCACGCGCGCCACCAGCTGGGCCCGGAGCGTCGCCGGGACCTCGTCGCCCGCACCCTCTCGTCGCGGGATCGCATCGTCGACCACGCCGCGGCGAGGGCCGGCGCATCGCCGCCCATGCCACTGACGTTCCTCGACGGCGAGCAGGAGCTCATCGCCGGCCACCCCTTCCACCCTGCCGCCAAGAGCCGGGAGGACCTCGACGCCACCGAGCTGTTGGCGTACTCGCCGGAGTTGCGCGGCTCGTTCCGGCTCCGATGGTTCGCCGTCGACCGGGGCCTCGTGGCCAGCGGCTCCGCGCTGCGGCGCCCGGCAGAGGCGCTGTTGGCCGAGCTCGGCTCCCCGACCGCTGCGCCGGCGGGCATGGTCGCAGTCCCGCTCCATCCTTGGCAGGCGGACGCCTTACTGGCCCGCCCGGTCGTGGCACGCCTGGCCGGCGACGGGGCGCTGCGCGACCTCGGCGACGGCGACGACGTGTGGTTCCCCACGTCGTCGCTCCGCACCGTCTGGCGGCCCGACGCGCCGTGGATGCTCAAGCTGTCCCTCGGCGTGCGGGTGACCAACTCGCGGCGCGAGAACCGGCGGGACGAGCTGCGCCTCGGGCAGCACTCGCACCGCATCGTCGCCGCCGGCGTGGGGAGGGAGCTGGCGGCCGCCCATCCTCGGTTCCGGATCGTGACCGACCCGGCGTGGATCGGCGTCGACGTCGACGGTGGAGGGTTCGAGACGGGCATCCGCGACAACCCCTTCGGGCCCGCCGATCCGGTGGTGTGCATGGCCGCGCTGGTCGACGAGCGTCCGGGCTGCGGCGCCCCGCTCCTCGTCCGGCTGCTGCACGACCTCGCCGGCCGCGAGTGCCGCGCCGCCGACGCCGTGGCCGCCGAATGGGTGCGCCGGTACCTCCGCGAGGTGATCGCGCCGCTCGCATGGCTGGACACCACCTGGGGCATCGTGCTCGAGGCCCATCACCAGAACACCCTCGTGACCCTCGATGGCGGCGGGTGGCCGGTGGGTGGCTGGTACCGCGACAACCAGGGGTGGTACGTGGCCGCCAGCGCCGCGCCCCGCCTCCACGCCCTCGTCGGCCAGTGGGGCGGGGTCGACGCCGTGTTCGACGACGGCCTCGTCGCCCGCCGTGGCGCGTACTACCTCGGCGTCAACAACCTCTTCGGCGTCGTCGGCGCACTCTCCGCGGCCCGAGTCGCCGACGAGGAACTGCTTCTCGGCATCGTCCGCTCCGAGCTCGCCGCCCTTCCCCGCTCCCGCGTCGTCGACGTGCTGCTCCACGCACCGCACCTCCCGTGCAAGGCGAACCTCCTCACCTGCGCCGACGGCCGCGACGAGCTCGATGGGCCGGTGGAGCACCAGTCCGTGTACGTCGCCATCCCGAACCCGTTGGCGGAGGTGGCGGCACGGTGACGCCCGGTACCGGCCCCTACGACCTCGTCGGGGTGGGGATCGGCCCGTTCAACCTGTCGCTCGCGGCGCTGGCGGACGGCGTCCCGGAGGTCCGCGCGCTGTTCGTCGACCGCAAGGCCTCCTTCGCGTGGCACCCCGGGCTCCTGCTCGACGGCGCCATGCTCCAGGTCTCGTTCCTCGCCGACCTCGTCAGCCTGGTCGACCCGACCAGCCCGTGGTCGTTCCTGGCCTACCTGCGCGCCCACGGCCGGCTGCTGCCCTTCTACCTCAAGGAGCGGTGGCGCCCGAGCCGCCGGGAGTACGACGACTACTGCCGCTGGGTCGCGTCGTCCCTGCCGTCGTGCCGCTTCGGTGCCGAGGTCACCGATCTCCGCTGGGACGGCCGGGCGCAGCTGTTCGCCGTCACGACCGGCGGTGAGCGGCTGCTCGCCCGGAACGTCGTGCTCGGGGTGGGCACCGACCCGGTCGTGCCGGCGGCGTTCCGCGACGTGCTCGGCAAGGAGGTGTTCCACGCCGCCGACTACCTCGCCCACCGGCCGGCGATGGTCGGCGCCGCCGACGTCACCGTGATCGGGTCGGGGCAGTCGGGGGCCGAGGTGTTCCTCAACCTGATCCGCGCCCAATCCGAGGAGGGATGGGCCCTGCGGTGGTTGACCCGCTCGGCGGCGTTCGCTCCGATGGAGCAGTCACCGCTGGGGCTCGAGCACTTCACGCCCGACTACACGCGCTACTTCCGCGGGCTCGACCCCGCGGCGCGTGATCGGCTTCTTCCCGCCCAGTGGCAGCTCCACAAGGCGATCAGCCCGGGCACCATCGCCGAGATCTACGACGTCCTCTACGAACGGAGCGTCGGCGACCGTGCCCGTCCCGTCACCATGACCCCGAACGTCGCCGTCACCTCGGCCCGCCGCGCCGGCGGCCGCATCGAGCTGGAATGCGAGGAACGCCTCCAGGAGGCGTCGACGAGGGTGCGGACGGACTGCGTCGTGCTGGCCACCGGCTACGCCGCTGGGCGCCCGGCCTTCCTCGCCCGCCTGGCCGACGCCGTGCGCTGGGACGCCGAGGGCCGCTACCAGGTCGACGACCAGTACCGCGTCGCCCTCGATACCACCGTGGGCGGCGGGCTGTTCGTGCAGAACGCCGAACACCACCGCAACGGCGTCGGCACGCCCGATCTCGGTCTCGGCGCCCACCGCAGCGCCGTCATCCTCAACGCCGTCACCGGTCGGACCGTGCACCACCTTCCCGAGAAGAACGCGTTCACCACGTTCGGGGTCGGGTGATGGACGCGCACCGCTGGGCCGCCGCCGGCCGGGCGCTGCTGGCCAAGATGATCGCCGAGTGGTCCTACGAGGAGCTCCTCGTCCCGCTCCCGGCCGCCGAGCCGGGCCGCTGGCGCCTCGACCTCGGCTCGGTGTCCTACGGGTTCGGGGCCCGGCGGGGTTCGTTCGGTTCCTGGGCCGTCGACCCGCAGACGATCACCCGCACCACCGGGGGTGTGGCGGTGGAGGCGGACGACCCGGTGCGGTTCGTGCTCGACGGGCGGGCGGTCCTGGGCTTCGACGGCGCCACGACCTGCGAGGTGGTGCGCGAACTGACGGCGACCCAGCAGGCGGACGTGCGCATCGCGGCGGGAGCCATGGCCGCGGCCGCCACCGCCGACCTGCCCTACGAGCAACTCGAGGCCCACCAGACCGGTCATCCCTGCATGGTGCTCAACAAGGGCCGCCTGGGGTTCTCCGCCTCCGACGCCGCCCGCTACACGCCCGAGGCGGCGCGGCCCCTGCGGCTGCTCTGGATCGCCGTCGGCGCCGACAGGGCACGGGCCGCCGCCGGCGGCGGGACGTACCAGGATCTCCTCACCCACGAGCTCGATGCCCGGACGCGGGAGGCGTTCGGCACGCGCCTGCGCGACAGCACGGGGGACCGAGCCGGCGGGTACGTGTGGCTGCCGGTCCACCCCTTCCACTGGGACGAGGCGGTCACCACCCTCTTCGGCGGCGACGTCGCCACCGGGCGGATCGTGCTCCTCGGGGAGGCGCCCGACCGCTACCTCCCGCTCCAGTCGATCCGCACGCTCACCAACATCGACCGTCCCGAGCGACACGACGTCAAGCTCCCGCTGATGATCCGCAACACCCTCGTGTGGCGCGGGCTCGCACCCCGACCGACGGAAGCGGCGCCCGCCGTCACCGCCTGGCTCCACGAGCGGCTCGCCGCCGACGGGTACCTCCGCGACGAGTGCCGCATGGTGATCCTCGGGGAGGTGGCGGGCGCCACCGTTCGCGGGCACGTGTTCGAGGAGATCGCCGACGCCCCCTACCGATACCACGAGCTGCTGGGCGCGGTGTGGCGGCAGCCGGTGCGCCACTTCCTCGGGGCGGGGGAGCGGGCCCGCACCATGGCGTCGCTGCTCCACGTGGGCAGCGACGGCCGGGCCCTGGTCGCCGAGCTGGTCGCCCGCTCCGGCCTCGGCGGCGAGGCCTGGCTGCGACGTCTGTTCGAAGCCCTGCTGCCGCCACTGTTGCACTGGCTGTACCGCTACGGCGTGGCCTTCTGCCCGCACGGCGAGAACACCGTGCTCGTCTTCGACGACGGTGACGTGCCGGCGCGCATCGCCGTCAAGGACCTCGCCGAGGACGTGAACCTCCTCCCCGAGCCCGTCCCCGAGCAGGGCACCCTGCCGCCCGAGGCCGACGCCGTGCTCCTCCGCTGGGGGCCGCGCGACCTGCGCCACTCCGTCGTGAGCGCCGTCTTCGCCGGTCACTTCCGGTTCCTGGCGCCACTCGTGGAAGCGCATCTCGGCGTGCCGGAAGCTCGCTTCTGGCGCCTGGTACGCAGCGTCGTCGACGACCATCACCGACGCTTCCCCGAGCTGGCGGAGCGCATCGGACGATTCGGGATCCTCGACGCCACCTTCGAGCGGGTGTGCCTCAACCGCGAGCAGCTCACCAGCGGCGGCTTCCACGACCGGGTCGAGAAGGACGAGTCCTTCGACGTCACCGTCGGGCTCGTGCCGAACCCGCTCCACGCGCATGGTTGACGTGGTCCCCGCCCCCGCCACCGGCGTCCTCTGCGTCGACTCGGTGCGGGAGCTGGCGGGAAGCGGCCAGATCGACGACGTGATCGTGGCCGTCCCCGACCTCGCCGGCCGCCTGCAGGGCAGCCGGGTCGCGGTCGACCACTTCCTCGACGACGTGCTCGCCAACGGGTTCCCCGCCTGCACCTACCTCCTCGCCAGCGACGTGGAGATGGTCGCCCGCGACGGTTACGGGTTCTCGCCATGGGACCGGGGGTTCGACGACCTGGTGCTCCGTCCCGAGCCGAGCACGCTGCGGCGCCTTCCCTGGGAACCGCGCACCGCCCTCGTCATCGCCGACGCCGAGTGGCCCGACGGCACCGCTGCGGCGTTCGCGCCCCGCACCATCCTGCGCCGGCAGCTCGACCGGTTGGCCGCCCGGGGCCTCCACGCCTTCGCCGCCACCGAGCTCGAGTTCCGCGTCTTCCACGAGCCGTACCGCCGGGCGTGGGAGACCGGCTACCGGGACCTCTCACCGGCAACGGCCTTCAACGTCGACTACGCCATCGGCGGGCTCGGGGTCCTCGACCCCCTCGGGGCCCACCTCCGCTCCGCCATGCGGGACCTGGGCGTGGCCTTCGAGACGGCGCGCGGCGAGTGCGCGCCGGGCCAGTACGAGATCACCTTCCGCTACGGCCCGGCACTACCGATGTGCGACGGGCACGCGATCTACAAGACGGCAGCCAAGGCGATCGCCGCCCAGCACGGCGTGTCGCTCACCTTCATGGCGAAGTTCGACGGCGCCGAGGGCAGCAGCGGCCACGTCCACTTCAGCCTTCGGGGTGATGAGGGTCAACCCGTGTTCGCGGGCGAAGGGACCGGCGAGCGCTCCGGCATGTCGGACCTGATGGCGCAGTTCGTCGCCGGCCAACTGGCCTGCATGGCCGACTTCTCTCTCCTCTACGCGCCCACCCTCAACTCCTACAAGCGGCTCCGCCCGGGCTCCTTCGCGCCGACGAGCGTCGCATGGGGCCGGGACAACCGCACCTGCCCCATCCGGGTCGTCGGGGCCGGCCCGTCGCTGCGGTTCGAACACCGGGTGCCCGGCGCCGACGCCAACCCGTACCTCGTCCTCGCCGGCATCATCGCCGCCGGGCTCCACGGCATCGATCACCAGCTGGAGCTCGAACCGGCGGCCACCGGCAACGCCTTCTCGCAGCAGCGCTCCCGCCTGCCGTCCACACTCGAGGAGGCCCTCCACCGGTGGTCGACGTCACCGACGGCCGGGCACGCGTTCGGCACCGACGTCGCCGGCCATCTCCAGGGCGCAGCCCGAGGCGAGCTCGACGCCTTCGCCGGCACGGTCACCGACTGGGAACGCCGCCGGTGCTTCGAGCGCATGTGACCGAGATCGACCCGAGGCGGTGCCAGTGAAGGAGCTGACCTGAAGGGGCGACGCCGTCGTGCGAGAAACCCTTGCCACGCAACGGTTTCTCCTTGCGCCGGTTGATCGAACAGGTGTACGATGTGTCGTGATCGACGGGCTGGAGGCGGTGCTGGAGGAGCTGGGGGCGGCCGAGCCGCAGGCCCTGGCCGATCCCGAGGCCGTCGAGCGCCTGCACCGCTGCCTGGCCCGCCTGGAGGCGGTCACCACCCGGGCCGCCGCCGCCTTCGACGCCTCGGGGGCCTGGCAGGC
>DATLFP010000229.1:0-2617 GCA_035540955.1 Acidimicrobiales bacterium | reverse complement strand
CGAGCGGCGTTCCGGAGTACCCGGCTGCGGACGTGATGGCCTCCTCCGGTTCCTCCTACAGCGACGCCAGCTGCACGACGAGCACGGCGGCGATGCACGCGAAGCAGAACACGTGCTGGCGGAGGATGCGCTCGGCGGCCGTCCGGCTCGGCGGGCGCGTCGATCCCCCGACGGAACGGGTGGCGGCCGCCGAGCGCATCCTCCGCCAGCACGTGTTCTGCTTCGCGTGCATCGCCGCCGTGCTCGTCGTGCAGCTGGCGTCGCTGTAGGCGGAACCGAGGGAGGCCATCACGTCCGCAGCCGGGTACTCCGGAACACCGCTCGCCACGAAGCTCGGCATCAAGGCCGGCGCCACCGTCGCGGTGCTCGATGAGCCGGCGGGGTTCCGGGACTGGTTGGTCCCCCTGCCCGACGGCGTGCGGCTGCGGCGATCGCTGGGCCGGGCCGCCGACGTCGTGATCGTGTTTGCCACCGATCGACGCAAGCTCCAGCGGCGGATCGAACATGCCGCCGCGATCGTCTTCCCGAGCGGTGCGGTCTGGGCCGGGTGGCCCAAGCGCGCATCCGGTGTCGCCACCGACATCACCGAGGACGTCGTGCGGGAGATCGCGCTCCCCATGGGGCTCGTCGACAACAAGGTGTGCGCCATCAGCGACGTGTGGTCGGGCCTGCGGCTCGTCTGGCGCCGGGATCAGCGAGGTGGGCCGGCGTCGATGCGGGCGAGCAGGTCGGGCACTTCGGCGCGGTAGCCGTTGATGCTGTCGAGCCACCACGTCGCGCCAGCGTCGGCGTACTCGGCGACCATGGCGGCGTCGTCGGGGTCCGAGTAGCCCTCGACGACCACGTCGAAGGGTTCCTCACCGGTCCTGCCGGCGAGCACCGGTGCCAGCTTGGCGGCGAACACCTCGGGGGTGACGCCTCGGGTGCCGCGCTCGTCGGTGAGGAGGCCGGTCGTCCAACCGTCCCACCGCGCCGCTCGCCGCCGGGCCCGGCCGCTGTCGCCGCCGACCCAGATGCGACCGGGCCATCGCCGGCGGATGGTCTCGAGCCCGGCGTCGAGCAGGTCGCCACGGACGACGGGGTCGATGACCTCACCGAGCCGGCGCAGCTCCTCGACGTCGCCACCGATGCCGACGCCGAGCACGGCCCGACCGTCGCTCAGCTCGTCGAGCGTCGCGACCTGGTTGGCGAGGACGTGCGGTCGCCGGCGCGGCACCGGCGTGACGTTGGTGCCGAGGAGGATCCGCTCGGTCGTGCACGCGGCGCCGGCAAGAAGCACCCACGGGTCGTACGCGTCGAGCCCGGACCAGTGCGGCAGCACGTGGTCCCAGGTGAACAGGCCGTCCCACCCGCTGGCCTCGGCTCGCCGGGCGATCTCCCGGATGCACGCCGGCCGCCCGAGCTCCCAGAAGTTGATCACACTCACCCCGAAGCGCACGCCCTCCCGGTGCGGCGCAGCCGTGACGACCGGCAAGATCCCTCTGCCGATGCAGGTCTCTCTCGCACCGAGTGCAGAGCAATGCCGGTGATCGGGCCCCGAGGAGCCGATTTCACCGGCATCGCGCGGCCCAGGTGCTCGCGAACCGGCAGTATTCGACGCGTGGGTGCGGAAGTGCCGCGCCCGAGCCTGACCGAGAACGTGGGCGTCGCAACCGTCGGGTCGCGTTTCGAGGGCTTCTCGTCCTTCGGGCCGTGGCGCAACACTCGACTCATCTGCCGGGTGACGGAGTGGGAGCGCGAGCAGCACTACCGATACGAGGTCATCGAAGGTCCGGTTCGGGCCGACGCCTTGTGGGGGCGTCCGACCCCATGGCGACGCCACCTACTTCTACGGAGGAGGCGACATCGCGGGACAGTCCTGGTCGTCGCGGCTCCTTCGGCCCGTCGCCAAGCCTCTGTTCAACCGGGAGACAAGGGCCGAGATGCGTCGAGCGAAGCAGCTTCTCGAGGCCCGCGGCTGAGTCCGCTACCCGCTACTCGGGGTCGGGACCCTCAACGGGGAACACGGGCTGCCCGCCGCCGACTCGGCCCAGCACCGCGCTGCCCGGACCAGCGGCGGATGTGCCCTCGCGGTGCACGACGCCGGCAGGGATTCGGAAGTACTCGCCCGGCTTGACGTCGATGCGCTGCTTGCCGCCCGGTCCGAACTCCACCCAGAGGTCACCCCCGAGCACATGACCGAACGTGGTCATCTCGCCGTGGTGGTGCCAGCCGGAGGTCATGCCGGCCTCGGTCTCGATGTGCCCGAACCAGTACTCGTCGTCCTCCTCGAAGGCGACTCTGCGCGAGATGCCGGGGGTTCCCACCGCGTCTTCCAGCTCGTCGTCACGCTTGGCCTCGGGGAACAATCCCATCGTCGACACTCCTCACCCGTCCAGATCCGATGCCGGCGCCCCCCATCGCACCGGGACCGAAACCTACGCGCATCGCACCACTCTGCGCCGTCGCGGTCCAGAGCCAGGTCTCGCATCGCACGGCCATGGTTCCCGTGGGGAACGCCGCCTCGAGGATCCCACGGAGGCGACCGACGAGGTCGTTGCGGGTCGCCTCGTCGAGTGCAACGACGTAGCTGTGGCTCACCTGGTCGGTGAGCCACTCGTCGATCGAGATCGATCTC
>DATLFP010000228.1:0-16315 GCA_035540955.1 Acidimicrobiales bacterium | reverse complement strand
ACGCCCGCCCCCGAGATCAGGCCGGAGATGGCGGCGATCTCCAGGCCCCCGACCTCGGCGAGCACGTCGACCGCATCGGCGCCCGCCGGGATGCGGGCCACGGCCTCCGCGACGATGCTGGTCTTGCGGGCCAGGGTGGCGTCGTCGATGCCGGTGCCACGGCCCGTCACCTCGTGCGCCGGGCGACCCGTCAGCGCGGCGATGACCGCCGCCGACGCCGTGGTGTTGCCGATGCCCATGTCGCCGGTGACGAGCAGCCCCGCCCCGCTCACCGCCGCCAGCTCCATGGCCTCGTCGATGGCCGCCCACGCCTCGTTTCTGGTCATCGCCGGACCCACCGAGAGGTCGGCGGTGCCGCGCCGGACGTTGCGATCGAGGGCGCCCGGCACCGGGCTCGCCACGCCGACGTCGACCACGACCACCTCGGCGCCGACGGTGGCGGCGATGGCGTTCACGGCGGCCCCGCCCATGGCGAAGGTGCGGACCATCGCCGCGGTGACCTCCTGGGGCCACGGCGACACGCCCTGCGCGAGCACGCCGTGGTCGCCGGCGAACACGATCACCTTGACCGGTGACGGGGCGCGGGGCGGGCACGTCCCCGAGATCTCGCACAGCTGCACGGCCAGGCGCTCGAGCCGGCCGAGCGAGCCGGGCGGCTTGGCCAGGCGGTCGAGCCGGGCGCGGGCGTCGTCGCCGACGCTCATGCCGTGCTCGCCAACGCGTCGGCCAGCCGGTCGAGGCCGCACTCGTCGGGCACCGCGATCCGGGTGACCCCGGGCAGGCCGAAGGACGCGCAGTCGCGCACGACGACGCCGCGCGGCGCGAGCCGGTCGCGCAGCGGGGCATCGACGAGCACCCACGGTGCATCCGACGGGCGGGGCGTCAACCCCGCGGCGCGCAGCACGCCGACGAGCTCGGCCCGGAGCGTGGCGACGGCGCGCGACCAGGCGTCGAGGTCGACGAGGTCGAGCAGCGCCGGCAGCGCCGCGCAGGCGAGGCCGCCCACCGACCATTCGGGTTGCCGGACCCGGAGGGGTTCGACGTCGCCGATCACGTACCCGATGCGCAGGCCGGGACACGCCAGCGTCTTGGTCAGCGACCCGACCACCCATTCGCCCTCGCCGCGGGTCCAGTGGCCGGTGGCGAGCGGGTAGAACGCCTCGTCCCAGATCGTGGCCGTGGCGCCGGCATCGGCGAGGACGCCGGTCGGGTTGTTCGGGTTCGAGCGGGCCACCGGGGCCCCGGGCTCGATGCGGGCGTGGCGGCGCCACAGCGAGAACTCGGGCTCGGCCACCGACACCGCCCCCAGGTGGCCGGCGACGAGGGCGATGGCCTCCGCGCCGCCGTTGGTGAGCAGGACGCGCTCGGGGTCCACGGCGAGGCGGGCGGCCAGCGCCACCGTCGCCTCTTCAGGATCGGGGTAGCGGCGGGCGGCGTCGAGGTGCTCGACGAGGAGCGGTCGCACGTCGGGCGCCACGGGGTTGAGGCTCATCGAGAGGTCGAGCATCGACCTCGGGTCGAGGCCGAGACCTCGGGCCACCGCGGCAGCGTCGCCGCCGTGGTCACCGGCGGGCGGCACCGACGACTCCCAGGATCCCGGCGAGCACGAGGCTGACATCGCGCGACAGGCGGACGGCCCGCACGATGTCCGCCGACGAGGGTGGCTTGCCGTCGCCCATCTCGGCTCGGTGCTCGACGCGGTCCGCATAGGTGTTGGTGCCGCCGAGCCGGAGCTCGAGGGCGGCCGCAAACGCGGCCTCGGCCACGCCCGCGTTCGGCGAGGGATGGGCGGGCGCGTCGCGTCGGACGATCCGGGCGACGTCGAGGGCCCGCGCGGGCCGGGCCACGGCGACGAGCGCGGCGGTGGCCCGCGCCGGGATCCACGCGGTGGCGTCGTCCAGGCGGGCCGATGCCCAGCCGAACCGCTCGTAGCGCTCGGAGCGGTGCCCGACCATCGAGTCCATCGTGTTGACCGCGCGGTGGCCGACCACGCCAGGGGCGCCGGCGGCCGCGGCCCACAGCGCGGGCGCCACCACGGCGTCGACGGTGTTCTCGGCGACCGACTCGACGACGGCGCGGGCGATCTCGTCGGGGCCGAGGGTCGACGGGTCGCGGCCGACGAGCGCCGGGAGCCGGAGGCGGGCCCCGTCGAGGTCGCCGGCGACGAGCGACCGGTGGACGTCGGTGGCCACCTCGCCGAGCATCCGGCCGGAGGTCGCCAGGTACGTCGCTGCCGAGGTCGATCGCAGCACGGCGCCGGCGGCGATGCCGATGGCGGAGCCGGCGAGCGCGAACCGCACGCCGGCCACCCGCTGGTCGCGCCAGAGCCGGTCCTCGAGCCGCCCGAGGCCGGTGCCGAGGAGCGCCACCGGGTGTGGGTCGAGACGCGGCTCGCCGATGGCGCGGTCGAGGAGGAGACCGAGGGCGGCGCCGAGCGGCCGGTTCACGTCGCGGCTCCCAGCACCCCGACGGTCTGTGCCACCACGATGGCGGCGCCGAGCGTGTCGCCCGTGTAGCCGCCGAGTCGGCGCTCGGCGAGGACGATCACGCCGGCGAAGGCGGGAACGGCGGCGAGCGCGAGGGGCTCGACGGAACCGAGCGCGGCGATCGCGACGAAGGTGAGGACCCACGCGAGGGGCGCCCGGCCCCGGAACGCCTCGGCCAGCCCGCCGGGTCGGGCGTACGGGCGGGAGGCGAGGATGACGGCAGCGCCACCGCGGGACGACGCGAACAGCGCCACCAGGAGCACCGGGTCGGGCGCCATCGACGCCAGCGCCGCCACCTGCACGAGCAGGACGACGCCCACGGCCGACACCCCGAAGGCCCCGATGTCGGGCTGGCGCATGACGGCGAGCCGGCGCTCGACCGGGAGGTGGGGGAGGAGCCCGTCGGCGCTGTCGGCCAGGCCGTCGTGGTGGAGCATGCCGGTGAGGGCGAGATCGGCGGCGACTGCGAGCGCGGCGGCGACCAGCGGATCCCACACCTCGCCGGCGAGCCACCAGGCGACGCCGACGGTGCCCCCAACGACCGCGCCGACGATGGGGAACCACGGCAGGGAGCGGGGCGACGGCGGGCGGGCGCCACCGATGGGCGTGAGGAACGCGAGGGCCGCCCTCACAGACGCACCGTCCTTCCGGCGACGACGAGCAGGACCTCGTCGGCGATGTCGGCCACCCGCCGGTTCACCTCGCCGAGCACGTCCCGGAAGCGGCGACCGACCGGCGTCTCGGGGTGGACACCGAGCCCGACCTCCTCGGACACGACGACCGTCGGCGCGGTGCGCGCCCTGAGGGCGGCGACGAGCGCGTCGACGTCGACGCGTAGGTCGGCGGCGTGGGCGACCCAGGTACCGAGGGAGTCGACGAGGGCGGGGCGGTCGGGGAGGGTCGCGACCGCGGCGGGGAGGTCGGTGGTCTCGACGGTGGACCACGTCGAGGGGCGCCGGTCCCGGTGAGCGGCGATCCGGGCGGCCATGTCGGGGTCGGTCGCCACGCCGGTGGCGACATAGACCACCTCGGCGCCCGCCTCGGCCACCAACCGCTCGGCGATCGATGACTTGCCCGACGCGGCGCCGCCGAGGACGAGGGTCAGTGAGGTCATCGGCCCTCCGGCACGCCGGCGGCGACGGCGTCGTGTGCGGCCCGGGCCAGCGGCGCGCCCCACCGGGCGCGCACGCCGGCAAACGCCTCCACGGGCCCGTCGGCGGGGCAGGCGATGCACACCGCGTCGCTGGGCGTGCCGGTGCCGTCGACGCCCGAACCGAGCAGCGCCTGGACCTTCGCCTCGGTGACGGTCGCGACGGCGCCGACGAGCGCGCTGAGGGCGAGCCGAACCGGGACCCAGCACACGATGTTGATCGTGCCCGGACGCCAAGCGCCCGCGTCGCCGTCGGGGGCCGCCGCCCACGTCGGCGCGGTCAGGCCGACGGTGGCGGTGGCCACCACCTCGCCGTCGGTCGCGACCGTGTGCTTCTCGACCGAGGCGGCCGTGAGCAGCACGATCCCGTCGCCACGGAGCCCGAGCTCGGTCTGCAGCTCGGCCGCATGCTGCGCCAGGTCGACGCGGTCGTAGCTGCTGGGCACCTCGGCGTTCACGATCCATGTCCGGCGGGCCATGCCCCCGCCGAACGGGGCCGACGAGGCGGCGAGGAACGGCGCTGGCGACCGCCACACGAGCGCCGGTCGCACGCGGTCCGTCGTGGTGTGCGTCTGCAGCCGCGACCTCATGAGGATGACCTCACGGCCTCGGGTCCATCAGCGCCGTCCCATCAGTACTCGATGCCCTTCTTGGCCGTGATGCCTCGCTGGAAGGCGTGCTTCACCATGCGCATCTCGGTCACGGTGTCGGCGACGCCAACAAGCGCCTCGGGGGCGTTGCGTCCGGTGGCGATCACGTTGACGTGGGGCGGACGGCCAGCCATGGTGGCGACGACCTCGTCGGTGTCGATCCAGCCCCAGGTCATCGGGTAGGTGATCTCGTCGAGGATCACGAGCTGGTGCTCGCCGGCCTCGATCGTCGCCTTCGCCTGGCGCCACGCCTCCCGTGCCATCGCCTCGTCGCGCGTGAGGTCGTCGCTCTCCCAGGTGAAGCCGTCCCCGATCGTCCACCAGTCGACGCCCAGCTGGCGCCCGACCTTCTCCTCGCCGACGTTCCACTGACCCGATTTGATCGACTGGATCACCGCAACGCGCCAGCCGCGGGCGATCGCGCGGACCATCACGCCGAACGCCGCCGTCGACTTGCCCTTGCCGTCGCCCGTGTTGACGATCACGACCGATCCCGCCCGCGTCACGAGCCCGACCTCCGCACCGGCACGACGACCAGGCTGTCACCGTCGCGCAGGACTCTCACCCGGGCGCCGTAGAGCGTCGCCAGGCCGTCCTCGGTCAGGACGGCGGCGGCCGTGCCGGTGGCCGCCAGGCGCCCGGCGTCGAGGAGGGCGACACGGTCGCCGTACTGGGCGGCGAGGGTCAGATCGTGCATGGTGGCGATGACGGTGAGCCGGTGATCGTGGCGCAGCTCGTCGACGAGGTCGAGCACCTGTTGCTGGTGGCCGACGTCGAGGGCGGTGGTGGGCTCGTCGAGGAGGGCGATGGGCGCGTCCTGCGCGAGCAACCTCGCGACCAGGACCCGCTGCCGCTCGCCTCCGGACAGGGTGGTCACCGGTCGCTCGGCGACGTCGAGCAGGTCGAGGCGCTCCAGCGCGACGCGGGCGGCCTCGAGATCCGAGCGCCCCTCGGCGCCGAGCGGTCGGAGGTGCGGGGTGCGGCCGAGGAGCACGTAGTGGGCGACCGACATGCCGGGGGGGATCTGGGGGATCTGGGGCACGAGGGCGACGAGGCGGGCAAGGTCCCGGCGCCTCATGGTCCCCGCGTCGCGACCGTCGATGGTCACCGTGCCGTCGAAGGCGGTGAGGCCGGCCAGGACCCGGAGGAGCGTGGTCTTGCCGGCGCCGTTGGGACCGACGATGTTGAGCCACTCGCCGGCGCCCACGTCGAGGGTGACGTCGTCGACCACGCGGCGGCCGTCGAAGGCGACCGACACGCCGGCGATGGAGATGCCCGCCATCAGACGAGCCGGCCCCGGGCCCGGAGGACGAGCACGAAGAAGGGCGCACCGAAGAACGCGGTCACGACCCCGATCGGGATCTCCGACGGCGACAGCGCGGTGCGGGCCACGAGGTCGGCGAGGACGAGGAACGCGGCGCCGAAGAGCACCGAGAGCGGGAGCACCACGCGAAAGCTCGAGCCGGCGAGGAGCCGGACGATGTGCGGGACCACCAGGC
Organism: Acidimicrobiales bacterium; assembly: GCA_035540955.1. Lineage (GTDB taxonomy): Bacteria > Actinomycetota > Acidimicrobiia > Acidimicrobiales > CADCSY01 > DATLFP01. The sequence continues at coordinate 10,530 of DATLFP010000228.1, read as the reverse complement.
CGACGAAGCCGATGAGGCCACTGACCGACACCGCCGCGGCGGTGGCCAGCGAGGCGAACACCACGATCACCAGCCGGGTGCGGGTGACGTCGACGCCGAGGGAGGTCGCCTCGTCGTCGCCGACGGCGAGGACGTCGAGGCGCCGGCGGTGGAGGAGCAGGACGGTGATCGACAACCCGGCGTAGGGGAGGACGAGCACGACCTCACCCCACCCTGCGGTGAGCAGCCGGCCGAGGATGAAGGTGTAGACCTCGCGGATCGTGTCGGCTTGGCGCTGGAGCAGGAACGTCTGCACGGCGGTGAGGAACGTCATCACGGCCACGCCGGCCAGGAGCAGCACCGCCGGGGACGGGTCGCGGCCGCCGACGGTCGACACGGCGTAGGCGAGGAAGACGGCGACCAACGTCCCGACGAACGCCGCCAGCGGGATGGTGTCGAAGGGGCCGACCTCCCAATCGAGATGACCGCCGATGGCGATCGTGGCGCCGAGACCGGCGCCGGCGGCCGCGCCGAGGAGGTAGGGATCGGCGAGGGGGTTGCGGAACACGCCCTGAAAGGACGCGCCGGCGACGGCGAGCATGGCGCCGACGAGGAAGCCGAGGGCCACGCGCGGGGCGCGCAGCTCCCAGACGATGTCGGCCTCGCGCGGTGAGAGCCCCGAGCGCACGTCGATGCCCGGCACGTGGTCGAGCAGCTCGAGCAGGATGCGCGGTGCCGCGATCGGCACCGCCCCCATCGAGAGCCCGGCCACGCCGGCGACGAGCAGGGCGACGCCGCCGCCCGCGATCCAGCTCGGGCGCAGCCCCGCAGCCCGGATCGCGGGCGGCTCGAGCATCAGGCCGCGGCCTTTGCCGCCGCCTCGTCGAGCACCTGCAGGAGCTCGACGACGCGGGGTCCCCACCGCGAGGCGACGTCGTCGTCGAGCGCGATGACGTGACCGTCGGTGACCGCCTTCATCCGGCCCCACCCGTCACGAGCGGCGACCGTCTCCAGGGTCTGGCCGCAGCACTTCGTGTCGGCGAGGAGGATGAGGTCGGGGTCGGCGGCGACGATGAACTCGGCCGAGAGCTGGGGGTAGTCGCTGCTGTCCTGCGCGTCATCGGCGATCGAGTTGATCCCCACGATCGAGAGGAGCGTGCCGATGAAGGTGTTGCCGGTCACCGAGTAGTACGTGGGGTCGAGCTCCCAGTAGGCGGTCAGCGATCGATCCCCGGCGCCGGCGGCGATCGCCTCGATCGACACCCGCATGTCCTCGACCAGGGCGGTCGCCTCGGGAAGATGCCCGGTGAGCTCACCGAGCTCCTCGATCTGGTCGTACACGTCGTCGAGCTCGACCGCCGCTTCGTGGATCACGACGTCGATGCCGAGCGATTCGAGGCCGTCGACGATCGCGGGGTCCGATGACGACACGACCACGAGATCGGGCTCGTAGGAGACGATGGCCTCGAGGTTGGGCTGATACCCCGAGAGGTCGGTGATCGGAGCATCCTCGGGGTGGTTGGACTGGTCGTCGACGGCCACGACCTGGTCGCCGGCGCCGATGGCGAACAGGACCTCTGTCGACGTCGGCGACAGCGAGACGATGGCCGTGGGGACATCAGCGGCCGCGGTGGTCGTGGTGGCCTGGACCGCGGGGTCGGCGTCGTCGCCGCATGCCGCGGCGAACAGGACGACGGAGAGGGCGAGCAGCGCCCGCCGGAACGTGGTCTTCACAGCACCTCCTGTTGATCGAGATCCGGGTCTCGTCTCGACAGGAGATCTGTCGGATGACGAACTGCCCTTACCTCGAGGACTGAGTTCGTCTCCCGAGCGAGCACCTGACCTGGCTCGCCCCCCACCTCGCGCACGAGCTGGAAGGACCACAGTTGCGGGACAGCGCCGGGATCGCACCGGACTTCCTGGCCCACTCGGTTGACCGGGCGAGCATACGACCGAGCCCGCCCGGTGGCGAGATCGCGGTGAGAATCACCGTGCGCGCCGCCCCGGCACGCGATCATCCGTGGACTCCATGGCCCCGGCTGACCCACCGGTCGTGCACGAGCTGCGACATCGTGCCGTCCCGTCGCTCCTCGACGACGCCGGGGTGATGCTCGCCGGCGTGTGGGACGCCCACGCCGACGTGGACCAGCTCGACCGGGCCATGGTCGCCACCGCCGTCGCCGAGCTGGTCGCCAACATCGTGGCGCACGGCCGGGAGGCGTCGTGGGCGACGCTGTCCGTCGAGGTGAAGCCGACGGTGATCCGAGCCGAGGTGCGCGACGACGGGGCGGCGCTGGCAGCCGACGTCGTCGAGGCAGCCACCCTGCCCGACGATCCGCTCGCCGAGTCGGGCCGGGGGCTCGTGGTCGCCCGCGACGCCGTCGACGAGCTGCGGTACGAACGGGTGGGCGGCGAGAACCGCTGGACCGTCGTCCGGCACCGGCGCTGACGCGTACGGTCAACGACCATGTGCCGGAACATCACCGAGCTCCGCGGCCTCGAGCCACCCGCCACCGACGAGGAGATCGACGCCGCTGCCCTCCAGTACGTGCGCAAGGTGAGCGGCCTCCGCCAGCCGCCGGCAGCCGCCGCCGAGGCGTATGCGGCCGCGGTGGCCGAGGTGGCGGGCGCCACCCGTCGCCTCCTCGCCGCGGTGCCGGATCGCCGTCAGCCTCCGACGAAGTTGCCGCCGCTGCGCCGTCCCGAGGTGCGCGCCCGCCTCGGCCGCTGACCAGTAGCATGCATGTCTGACCGTGAAGCGGGTCCCGTGAGGCCCGTACGGACAGGAGCGCTTGTGGCAGAACGCGAACGCAGGATCACGCCCCCGTACGGGGGCGTTTTCGTTGCCCGGAAGCGGGTCATGGACGCCGAGGCGGTGCGGCGGGCCGTCACCCGCATCGCCCACGAGGTGATCGAGCGCAACGCCGGGCTCACCGACGTGGTGATCATCGGACTGCAGACCGGCGGCGTCCCGCTGGCCCGGTCGCTGGCCGAGACGCTGGAGCGCATCGAGGGCAACGGGGTCGAGGTGCCGTGCGGCTCGCTCGACGTCGCCTTCTACCGCGACGACATCGGCCTGCGGCCGGTGATGCCCGAAGCGGTGACGTCGATCGCCGTCGACCTCACCGGCAAGGTCGTCGTCCTCGTCGACGACGTCCTGTTCACCGGCCGGACGATCCGGGCCGCGCTCGACGCCCTGACCGACTACGGCCGCCCGAAGGCCGTGCAGCTGGCCGTCATGATCGACCGCGGCCACCGCGAGCTGCCGATCAGGCCCGACTATGTCGGCAAGAACCTGCCGACCCGCCGGGACGAGGCGGTCGACGTCCACTCGGACGGCGTCGATCTTGGGGACATGATCAACGACCGGAAGCCTCGGCCATGAAGCACTTGCTGTCCATCGCCGAGCTCGGGCGCGACGGGCTCGAGGAGCTGCTCGATCTCACCGACTCCATGATCGAGGTCGCCGAGCGGCGCATCCCCAAGGTCCCTGCCCTGCGAGGGAAGACGGTGGTCTCGCTGTTCTACGAGGACTCCACTCGCACCCGCCTCAGCTTCGAGACGGCGGCGAAGCGGCTGTCGGCCGACACGATGAACTTCAGCGTGTCGACGTCGTCGGTCAAGAAGGGGGAGTCGCTGCGCGACACCGTGCTCACCATCGAGGCGATGGGAGTCGATGCCATCGTCGTGCGGCACCCCTCGGCCGGGGTTCCGTGGCAGATCGCGTCGTGGGTGGACGCGAGCGTGATCAATGCGGGCGACGGCTGGCACGAGCACCCGACGCAGGCGTTGCTCGACAGCTACACGATCCGGGAGCGGCTCGGTTCGCTCACCGACCGGCACATCGCGATCGTGGGCGACATCAAGCACAGCCGGGTCGCCCGCTCCGACGTGTTCGCGTTCACGGCACTCGGTGCCCACGTGACCCTGGTGGCCCCCCCGACGCTGCTCCCGCCGAGCCTCGAGGGATGGCCGGTGGCCGTGAGCCACGATCTCGACTCGGTGCTCAAGACGGTCGACGTCGTCTACCTCCTGCGGATGCAGAAGGAGCGCCAGTCCGAGGCGCTGCTCCCGTCGCTGCGGGAGTACACGGCGCAGTACGGGCTGACCCGCGAGCGGGCACGCCTCCTCGGCGAGGACACCCTCGTCATGCACCCGGGGCCGATGAACCGCGGGGTCGAGATCGCCGCCGAGGTGGCCGACCTGCCCCGGGCCGTCATCACCCGGCAGGTCGCCAACGGGGTTGCGGTCCGCAGTGCCGTGCTGTTCAAGCTGCTGAGCGAGCCGGATGGCGGCAGCGATGCCTGAGCTCGTGATCAGGGGCGGGACGGTCATCGACGAGTCCGGGTCGCGGCGCGCCGACGTCGCCGTCGACGGGGGTGTCGTCATTGCCGTGGGCGACGGCCTCGACGGCCGAACGGTGCTGGACGCGACGGGTTGCGTGGTGAGCGCCGGCTTCGTCGACCTCCACACCCACCTCCGTCAGCCGGGCCGGGAAGAGGCGGAGACCGTCGAGACCGGTTCCCGGGCCGCCGCGCTCGGCGGGTTCACCGCGGTGGTGGCGATGCCCAACACCGAGCCCGCCATCGACTCGGCGGGCGTCGTCCGCGAGGTCCTCGACTGGGCCGCCAAGGCGCTGTGCGATGTGCGGCCGGCGGGAGCGATCACCAAGGGGCGGGCCGGCACCGAGCTGGCCCCGATGGCCGAGATGGCCGAGCTCGGCGTTCGGCTCTTCACCGACGACGGCAGCGGGGTGCAGGACAGCCGGTTGATGCGGCGAGCGCTCGAGTACGCCTCCGCCCTCGGGGTCACGCTCGCGCAGCACTGCGAGGACGAGGGCCTGGCGAGCGGCGGGCACATGCACGAGGGCGAGTGGTCGAGTCGGCTCGGCGTGCCCGGGATCCCGGCGGAGGCCGAGGAGCTCATGGTGGCCCGCGACATCGCCCTGTGCCGGCTCACCGGAGCGCCGGTGCACTTCCTGCACCTGAGCACGGCCCGGTCGGTCGAGATGATCCGGGCGGCCAAGGCCGAGGGCCTGCCGGTGACCGCCGAGGCGGCGCCGCACCACTTCACGCTCACCCACGCCGCCGTCGAGCGCTACGACACCGTGTTCAAGGTGAACCCCCCGCTGCGGACCGACGGCGACGTGGCCGCGGTGCGAACGGGGCTCGCCGACGGCACGATCGACGCCATCGCCACCGATCACGCCCCCCACGCGCAAGAGGTCAAGGAGGCCGCCTTCGACGAGGCGCCGCCGGGCATGCTCGGTCTCGAGACCGCGCTCCCGCTGGCGCTGCGCCTCGGCCTGCCGATCGAGCGGGTGCTCGCGCTGCTGTCCTGGAACCCCGCGCGGATCGCCGGGCTCACCGCCGAGCACGGGGGACCGATCGCCGAGGGCCGGCCGGCGAACGTGACGGTCCTCGACCTCGGGCACGCCTGGACCGTCGAACCCGAGCGGCTCGCCAGCCGCAGCCGCAACACGCCCTACGCCGGTTGGGCGCTCACCGGCCGGGCCCGCCACACCGTCCTGCGGGGCGAGCCGGTCGTCGTCGAGTTCGAACCGACCCGATGACCGTTCGCGAAGCCCACCTGGTGCTGGCCGACGGCTCGGTGTTCGAGGGCGAGGCCGTCGGCGCCGATGTGCCCGTCGCCACCGGCGAGATCGTCTTCAACACCGTACTCACCGGCTATCAGGAGGTGCTCACCGATCCCTCCTATGCCGGCCAGGTCGTCACCTTCACCTACCCGCACATCGGCAACTACGGGGTCTCCGTGCTCGACGACGAGGCGCCGCGGCCGGCGTGCCGGGGCGTGATCGTGCGCGACCTCGCCCGCCGTCGCAGCTCGTGGCGCAGCGACGGCGACCTCGGGTCGTGGCTCGCCGGGCACGGCCTCTCGGGCATCGCCGGGATCGACACCCGCCGGCTCACCCGCCACCTCCGCGACGTCGGTGCCATTCCCGGCGCGTTCGGGACCGCCGACGAGGTGACGCTCAAGGAGGCCGCGCTGGCCGAGCCCGGCACCGACGGCAAGGACCTCGTCGCCGAGGTGACGTGCACCGCACCGCACACCGTGGGCTCGGGCCCCCTCCGGGTCGTGGCCTACGACTTCGGCATCAAGGCCACGATCCTGCGCCACCTGTCCCGCATCGCCACTGTGGAAGTGGTCCCGGCGTCGACCCCCGCCGCCGACGTGCTCGCTCGGGAGCCCGACGGCGTCTTCCTCTCCAACGGCCCCGGCGACCCGGCGGCGGTCGGCTACGCCATCGACAACGTCCGGGCTCTGCTCGGCAACGTCCCGGTGTTCGGGATCTGCCTCGGCCATCAGCTGCTCGCGTCCGCGCTCGGCGCCGAGACCTACAAGCTGCGCTTCGGCCACCACGGCGGCAACCACCCCGTGCAGCAGCTCAGCACCGGTCACGTGGAGATCACCTCCCAGAACCACAACTACGCGGTGGCAGACGGCACCCTGAGCGGTGCCGACGTGACGCACGTGAACCTCAACGACGGCGTGATCGAGGGGATCCGGGTGCGCGGCGAGCGGGCCTTCAGCGTGCAGTACCACCCCGAGGCCGGCCCCGGCCCCCACGACGCGGCGTACCTGTTCGACGACTTCGACCGGCTGATGCGCGGCACCGGGGGGCAGGCGTAGTGCCGCGCCGCGACGACATCGAGACCATCCTGCTCATCGGCTCGGGCCCGATCGTGATCGGACAGGCGTCGGAGTTCGACTACTCGGGGACCCAGGCGTGCCGGGTCCTCAAGGAGGAGGGCTACCGGGTCGTCCTCGCCAACTCGAACCCGGCGACGATCATGACCGATCCCGAGTTCGCCGACCGCACCTACGTCGAGCCCCTCGACGTCGACGTGCTCACCGCCATCATCGAGCGGGAGCGGCCCGACGCCCTGCTCCCCACCCTCGGTGGGCAGACGGCGCTCAACCTCGCCATGCAGCTGGTGGAGCGGGGCGTGCTGGAGCGCTTCGGCGTCGAGCTCATCGGGGCCAACGCCGAGGCCATCGCCACCGCCGAAGACCGCTCGCGGTTCAAGGACGCGATGCAGGAGATCGGCCTCGACGTCCCCACGTCCGGGATCGCCCACTCCATGGACGAGGCCCGGCGGGTGGTGGCCGAGATCGGCCTGCCGGTAATCATCCGGCCCGCGTACATCCTCGGTGGGCGGGGGACCGGCATCGCCACCACCGACGAGGAGCTCGAGCGGATGGCGCGCATCGGGCTCGACGCCAGCCCGATCACCGAGATCCTGATCGAGCAGTCGATCCTCGGGTGGAAGGAGTACGAGCTCGAGGTCATGCGGGACCGGGCCGACAACCAAGTGATCGTCTGCTCGATCGAGAACCTCGACCCGATGGGCGTGCACACCGGCGACTCGATCACCGTCGCCCCCGCCCAGACGCTGAGCGACGTCGAGTACCAGCGGATGCGCGACGCGGCGTTCGCCTGCCTGCGCCGAGTCGGCGTGGAGACCGGTGGCAGCAACGTGCAGTTCGCGCTGAACCCCGAGACCGGCGACATGGTCATCATCGAGATGAACCCCCGCGTGTCCCGGTCGAGCGCGCTGGCGTCGAAGGCGACCGGGTTCCCCATCGCCAAGATCGCCGCCCGCTTGGCCGTCGGCTACACGCTCGATGAGATCCCCAACGACATCACGAGGAAGACACCGGCCAGCTTCGAGCCGACGATCGACTACGTGGTCACGAAGATCCCCCGGTGGGCCTTCGAGAAGTTCCCCGGCTCGCTGGGGGTGCTCGGCACGTCGATGCAGTCGGTGGGGGAGGCCATGGCCATCGGCCGCACCTTCCCGGAGTCCCTCCAGAAGGGTCTGCGCTCCCTCGAGCACGGCCGGGCCGGGCTCAACTGCGACGCTGGCGAAGCGGCCTACGACGCACTCGACGACGACGAGCTGGTGCGGCGGGCGGCGATCGCCACGCCCGACCGCCCCTTCCAGCTCGAGGCGGCGCTGCGCCGCGGCATCTCGATCGAGCGGCTGCACCAGGCGACCGGGGTCGACCCGTGGTTCCTCGACCAGATCACGATGATCATCGAGGAGCGGACGCACCTCGCGACGGTCGGGCTGGCGGCGATGACGGCTCGGGACTGGCGGCGGGCGAAGCGGCTCGGCTTCGCCGACGCCCAGCTCGCCCACCTCTGGTCGGTGACCGAGGCCGAGGTGCGGGCGAGCCGGCTGGCGGCCGGCGTTCGGGCCACCTTCAAGACCGTCGACACCTGCGGCGCCGAGTTCGAGGCGGCGACCCCGTACCACTACTCGACCTACGAGGACGAGGACGAGGTGCGGCCCGGCACCCGGGAGAAGATCATCATCCTCGGCTCGGGTCCCAACCGGATCGGCCAGGGGATCGAGTTCGACTACTGCTGCGTGCACGCCTCGTTCGCGCTGCGCGACGCCGGTTTCGAGACGGTGATGGTGAACTGCAACCCCGAGACCGTCTCGACCGACTACGACACGTCCGACCGGCTCTACTTCGAGCCCCTCACCACCGAGGACGTGCTCAACGTCCTGGAGGCCGAGCAGGCCGCCGGTCCCGTGCGGGGGATCATCGTGAGCCTGGGAGGCCAGACGCCGCTCAAGCTCAGCCACGACCTCCCGCCCGAGCTCGTGCTCGGCACGTCGCCGGCGTCGATCGATCTCGCCGAGGACCGAGAGCACTGGAACGCGCTGTGCGGCCGTCTCGAGATCCCCCAGCCGGCGGGCGGCACCGCGGTCACCGTCGACGAGGCCCTCGCCATCGTCGGTCGCATCGGCTACCCGGCGCTGATCCGGCCCAGCTACGTGCTCGGCGGCCGGGCGATGTCGATCGTCTACGACGACGACGGGCTGCGGGAGGCGATGGCCGAGCTCGCCGGCTTCGGTTCGCTCGGGAAGGAGGGCGGGCTGTCGGCGTCCCGCCCGGTCCTGATCGACCGGTTCCTCGAGGACGCCATCGAGGTCGACGTCGACGCGCTCCGCGACGCGGCCGGCGAGGTGGTCATCGGCGCGGTGATGGAGCACGTCGAGGAAGCCGGCGTGCACTCCGGCGACAGCGCGTGCGCCATCCCGCCGCCCACGCTGCCGGCCGACGTGGTCGAGACGATCGAGCACCACACGCGAGCGATCGCCCACGCGCTCGACGTGCGGGGCCTGCTGAACGTCCAGTACGCGGTGAAGCAGCACCAGGTGTTCGTCATCGAGGCCAACCCCCGGGCCAGTCGGACCGTGCCGTTCGTGGCCAAGGCCACCGCGGTGCCCTTGGCGAAGATCGCGGCCCGGATCATGGCCGGCGCCACGCTCGCCGAGCTGCGCGACGAAGGCCTGCTCCGGCCGCCGGTGAACCGGGGCCACGTCTCGGTCAAGGAAGCGGTGCTTCCCTTCGATCGGTTCCCCGATGTCGACACCCTGCTCGGTCCCGAGATGCGCTCGACCGGCGAGGTGATGGGCATCGACGCCACCTTCGGCCTCGCGTTCGCCAAGAGCCAGATCGCGGCCGGCGACCGGCTGCCGGAGGCCGGAGCGGTGTTCCTGTCGGTCTCGGATCGCGACAAGGAGGGCGGCGTGCGCGCCGCACGCGCCTTCGCCGCCCTCGGCTTCGCCATCGCGGCCACGCCCGGCACCGCCGCGGTGCTGCAGGACGCCGGCGTGGCGGTGGAGACGATCGTCGACAAGGTGGGCGAACCACCGGTGCACGGCCAGACGGCGCTCGATCTGATCGAGGCCGGCAAGGTCGACCTCGTCGTGAACACCCCCCGGGGCCGGGGGCCGCGGGCCGACGGCAAGTACATCCGCACGGCCGCCGGCGTGCACCGCATCCCGTGCCTGACGACGGTGTCGGCGGCGCTGGCCGCCGCCGAGGGCATGCGCGACTGGGGCGCCACCACGATGCGGGTGCGCTCGCTCCAGGAGTACCTCGATCCCGCCGGCGGCGAGCAGCTCGGGCTCGGAGTCTGATCGTGCGGTTCTTGCGCAGATCCGTGCCGGCCCCCGACACCCAGCCACGCAGGAACGTCTCGATCGGGTCGGTGACGCTGCCGAACCCGGTGATGACGGCTTCGGGGACGGCGGGGCACGCCGACGAGCTGGGACGCTACGTCGACCTGGCGTCGTTGGGCGCGGTGGTGGTGAAGTCGCTCCTGCCCGAGCCGTGGCCCGGCAACCCGGCACCTCGGGTCCACGCCACCGACGGCGGCATGATCAACAGCGTCGGCTTGCAGGGTCCCGGGATCGAGGCGTGGCTCGAGCACGACCTGCCCCGCCTGCGGCGGGTAGGCGCCCGCGTCGTCGCCAGCATCTGGGGGCGGACGGTCGAGGAGTACGCGAAGGGCGCGGCGATGCTGGAGGGCGCCGGCGTGGTCGCGGTGGAGGTCAACCTCAGCTGTCCGAACACCGACCACGGCGTGCGGACCGGCGGTGGCGGTCGGGCGCTCTTCGCCCATGACGAGCGGGCCACGGAGGAGGTCATGGACGCCACCTCGGCGGCGGGGGTGCCTCGGTGGGCCAAGCTCAGCCCCAACACCGACCGGCTCGTCGACATCGCCGC